>NZ_NQLZ01000007.1:0-222911 GCF_002276395.1 Paenibacillus sp. 7541
ACCTCGATCATGCGCCGGACGGAAAGTTCACGACCTTCCTCGCTCTGAAGTTCTTCACGTGCTTTTGCCTTTTAGCCAAGATAAGTCATTTCTCACTTTAATCTCGCGATTCCCTTGCGCTTTGCTGCAACGCTCCTTAAGTGGGCAACCTTCAAGTCTGCACATCGGTAGTAACGCATTTGTACTTCATACACGCTTTCATTTTTTTGTATGCTCTCGCGCAGAAGTGAAGCGCGCATGGGCTTAATGACTGCAGGCGGCTCATTCAGGTTACAAAAGGGCGAGGGAGTGGGTATGGGTGAAGGAGTTTACGTCCGCCCTTTGAACGTCGTGTTGTACTCTTCTAACCTTTTCCAAGAACACGACGTTCAAGAGCGACCAGAACTCGTTCCCCCTCCCGACAACTGCAAGATTATAAAAGAGGGATCTGTCCCTAGTCATTTATGACTTTGAGACAGCCCCTTAAAATTAGAGTAGTAACCCGTAGTGCTTGATTTTACAACTTTTCCTCTAGATGGTTCAGTTATGACCGTTATTCCAACACCTCCACATTCGCATAAGGAGATTTTGATGACTCTAACAGGGGCTGCGACACCCCTTTCAGATGCATGTCGAAAAACGCGGTAATGTAATCGCGTTGTGCCGCAAGCGCCTGTTCCGGCTCGACGATTCCAACACTCCCCTGGACGACTTGAGGAGAAAGGCTCAGCTTACTGCTTATTTGCGGCAGCAGATATTGTTGATCGGTGAACGTATAATGCGCCCCGTTCGGTATCGCTACATCTAGTTTCCACCCGCTCGACTCGTTCCAGAACGATGCCCTATCCTCCGCCGTGAGATGGGAATCCACCTCTCCCTCGTCGGTAAAACCAGCATTCATTAGTAAAAACGGGCGGTCAAGTCCATGCTGAGCAACCGGAAGCAGGTGGTTGGGTAAATAGCCCATCGAGCCATCCATATCGATACCGGCGCCGATTCGCTCATCTTCATACATCGCTTGGGCAGCCGTTGCGCCGCCAGCAGAATGACCAAAAATGCCGATTCTAGATAAGTCCAGTGCAAGGTCCAACCCTTCAGGCAGCTCACGTTTCGCATGATCCGGATTGTTCCCTTCCTTGAGCGCCTCCAGTCGATCCAGTACAAACCGGACATCATCAACCCTGACGCTCATCATTTTCAGTACCGTATCCGCCCCGAAATCAGGCAATTGCTCGGTCTCTATTCTCCCTTCGGGAAACTCGACGACCGTTGTCTCATATGTGTGGTCAATGGTCACAACGACATAGCCATTACTGGCCAATTCCTGAACGTTAATCGTACCTAGACTTCTCGGAACAGATCCGCCCGGAGAATATATGATGACAGGCCAGCCCTTCTCTCCGTGCTCTGCGGGTGCGTTCAGCGAAGCATGAACGCCGATGTTGGATAGATCGATTCGGCCGGGCTCTACTCCGATTGTCGGCATGACGGTTTCGTCGTAAAATGCAGCTGCGTTTGGCGGTATATATTTGGCTTTCTGGCCAACCTCCCGGGTGGCCGGGTACCAGATGCTGATCATAAGCTCCCGCTTTCGATCCTTTACCCAAGGATCGGCTCGGTCGATATCTGTCAAGTGGAGCTCCGTCACGCCCACTGGCATCTCGCCAGTCGGCTCAGGTAACGTGATGTGAATCCGTTCACCGGTATGCGGTTCGTCGTATTGTACTGGCGGTTCCGCCAAGATGAACAGGCTAACGGCCGCAACCATTACGGCTGCTGAGGCGAACATGGCGAACCTAACCTTACGAGCAGACTCCCCGTTGATAAACTTTATGATAGAATTTACTGTGATCATGTAATATGTCATATAGATCACCATAAACAATCCAACGCAAACCAATATTGGAAGCAGGAGATTTATACCGCCCATTCCTCCGAAGAGCTTCCGCAGCCAGTTAAAGATAATCAAATAATGACCGAGGCCGACCAACAGCGGCAACAAGAAGATCAGTGCGTTCTGTTTCAGGATCGTAGCGGCGATTTCCTTGTGGCTCACGCCGATTTTTTTCAATATCTCATAGCGAGAACGATCGTTCGTCGCCTCCGTCAACTGTTTAAAGTATAGGATACTTCCCGTTGCTAGAAGGAACATCACACCCAAAAACCCTAGAATGAAAACATTGAAAGCTGCATTCTCGATGCCGAGGCGATACACGGAATAATAGGTCGATAGCTTCATTTCTGATGTCTGTATAGCTGCAAGCGCATCAGCGGTCGCCTTCGTATTCTTCTGGTCCTGAACGATGTAACCAACATATTGCTCGGTAGGAACTTGCGCTTCCAGCATGCGAAATGTATCGTCCGCAACGACGACCATAATATCCGGATAATGCCAATTGAGAACACGTTCAATCGTCATGCCTGCAAATGCTAAATTAACGTTCCCATTAGGCAAATCCAGGGTGATGGTTTCTCCTGCATAATCCGCCCATTCGTAATCGGTATACATGGGGCGAATCGCGATCACTTGATCTGATTCGTTCAGCGTTAACCGGTCAAGACTCAGTGCCTCCGCTACGCGATTATATTCGCTGGCCGATATCACTTTCACCGGATGCTCGGCTGCCTTGCGCTCACGATCAGACAAGATTTCGTCACTTGACGCTTCGCCGCTCAGATGGATGACCGGAATCGACATCTTGGCTTTCACGGGATGTGCATTGTCGCCACGTATGATCTCCTCGATCTTTTGATCGACTTCGTCATCCTGCGCTATATGCATGTAACTGAAAGGTGCCGTTACACGTGCCGTGTGCTCGTAAGCGTAGTAAGTGCTGAAACCGAAACTGAAGGCGCATAATGCGATAGCGGACAAGATGGAAATGACGCTTAGCGTACGTGCATTCCCTTTCATTCGGTACACCAGGTTGGAAATCATGATTAGGTTCATGCCCTTGTAATAATGGGACTTCCGCCTCTTGGCGTATTTCAGCAGGTAAATAACGAGCGATGAAAAAAGCAAAAAAGTTCCTGCGATGATGCCGACGGTCATGACGCCCAGGTTCGTAAAGATCTGTTCATTATTTTCAAAATTCCGAAGTCCAAATCCGTAGCCGACGATGAGCAACGCGACCGCGGCGGCAGCGGGAACGATCGACGCCCTCGGTTCCTGCTCCCCTTCCTGCTCTGCGCGGAACAATTCGATAAGCTTGAATCGATAGACCAATCGATAAGCTTGTATAGAAGTTATTGTAATTAGTATAAGAAATATAACCACAGTGGTAAGCACCGCAGGAAGGGAGAACGTGATTCCGACATCGACAGCTACTCCCAATAAGCGCATTAAAATCATGGCAAACAGCTTCGACAATAGCGTACCGGCCACAATGCCGAGAACCAGGACGCCGGCTCCAATTGTCATATTTTCATAGAACAGCATCCGGCCGATTGTTTTTTTTGGAAAACCTAATAAAGCATATAGCCCGACTTCTTTTTTTCGTTTGTGGGTAAAAAATTGGCCAGAGTACATCATAAAGACGGATACAAACAATACCAGGATGATTGATCCAACCATGAACACAGATTGCATGCTATCTGAAGATTCGACAGCCTCGACTACCTGCGTACTATATTGTAGTGAAGCAAAGACATAAAATATGGCGACGCTTGCGAACATGGAAAATAAATATATGAAATAGTTGCGAAGATTACCTTTTATATTTTTCTTGGCCAACTCAAATAACGTCATCCGTACGCCCTCCAAGCACCGTCAACACATCCAGTATCTTTTTAAAGAATGCTTGTCGCGGTGTCGTTCCTTTGACGATCTCGGCAAAAATGACACCGTCTTTTAGAAAGAGAACTCGACTGCAGTAGCTTGCCGCTAATGCATCATGAGT
Organism: Paenibacillus sp. 7541; assembly: GCF_002276395.1. Lineage (NCBI taxonomy): Bacteria > Bacillati > Bacillota > Bacilli > Caryophanales > Paenibacillaceae > Paenibacillus > Paenibacillus sp. 7541. The sequence goes on from NZ_NQLZ01000007.1 coordinate 3,879, forward strand.
CACCATCAGAATGGTCGCATGCTCTTGTTCGTTCAGTTCATTTAGCGCCTCTAGCAGGCTGGCCGCAGCTTTAGAATCCAGCGCTCCCGTCGGTTCGTCGGCCAGAATCAGTCGCGGACGCGTCACAATGGCACGGCAGGCAGCAGTTCGCTGTTTCTGACCTCCGGAGATTTGGTAAGGGTATTTTTCTAGAATATGCTTGATGTTAAATCGTTCCGCAATGGCAGACACTCTGTTCTCCAATTCGTCGACCGATATACCGGACAACGCGAGGGGGAGCAGAATGTTTTCCTTGACCGTCAACGTATCCAGCAAATTATAGTCTTGAAAAATGAATCCTAGCTTGGATCGCCGAAAAGCCGATAACTGCGCCTCGTTCATTTGAAGAACGTTTTCCCCGTCGATCACGATGCTGCCGGAGGTCGGTTCATCGATGGTGGCGGCCATATGAAGCAGTGTTGTCTTCCCGGAGCCCGATGGCCCCATAATGCCGACAAATTCTCCTTCGCCTATGCACATATCGATCCCGTGAAGCACCGGCACGACGTTCCCTTTATTCCCATAACTTTTCGTTAACGCTTTTATATCAATAACCGTTTCCACTGTATCTTTCCTCCCTGCTTTCCCTTTTTCAATTTCCATCGTACCATGCCGGTGACTAGTTATCCTTACGCTGAACTTACGTTTTTCTACTGGCGAGCTTACATTTTTGTCACGGTACTAGTTGCAGTAGTGTTAGCCGAATTAATATATAATAGGAAAAGAGATACATATGGAGGCGGATGGAATGAAGATGAAGATTATGATCGTAGAAGACGACCCGACTATTCGGGGGTTGATCGGCGAGACCGTCGGGAAGTGGGGATACGAATCCGTGACCAATTTCAAGACATCCTTGTCGTCCTGCAAATAGACAAACGGGTTATAGCCATGCGAACGATGCGGGTGAATCAGGTCCAGCACTTTGATGTCATAGCCTTTGGCTTTAAGCAGATGACCGGTGTCCCGCAATATTTCCCCCTTTGGGTCCAGAACGACGTAAGAGGTCGAGGCTTGCATCACATTCGGCTTAGCATAGAACCGTGTTTTGCCCGCGCCGGAGCCGCCGACAACCAACACGTTCAGGTTCCGGCGATGCTTGCGGCCATCCAGACCGATTTTGACCCGCTGCGTCAAAATTTTGTTTTGTTCCGTCCGTCTGTCTCGATACTTGGCATTGACGGTTTTCGCTCGGCCCCAGCGGGCGCTGCCGTGCTCTTCCCGCCGACGATAATTCCGTGGTGTCGCCAAATAAACCCCAGCGCAAAGCCCATAGATCAGCGCAAAAATCAACAAGCAGCGGGGCGTATCGTCCACCCACTCTATGTTAAGCGGCTGGCGCATCGCCGTGCTGAGATGGACCAACATACTCGGCAATCCTTCTGACCATGCGGGAGCAACCAACAGTGCCAACCAGATGACGGGAATAAAAAAAGCCGCAAAGAGTATCAAATTACTCCTTGCGGCTTCATCGCGTTTCATAATGCCTCCAGCGCTTTTTATTTAGAAGTGGGGCATCAATCATTTTTAACAATAAATCATCCACGGCATCCGTCGGTCGTTTCTCACCGATTAAGTCATTTCGTAACGCATTCAGCGCATGGACGACTATCCCGTGCTCATAATGATTCAAAGACAAGATTCGTTCCTGTTTTTTCATAGCACTCCCTCCAGACAAAACTTAGCGAACCGGATCGTATCGTTTAGGCTGGCGCTGTTGTGACAGGTTCCGGTTCATTCTCTGGGATGTTTGTTGAAAAGCTTCCTTCATGAGCGTCAACTCGGCACGAACTTGCTGCGGTTCCAACCCGTTCCACTTCTCCGGCGCTCGATCAAAGCGGAAGGTGTCGGTTGCAACACCAAATTGCCTGCACAACATATAAGAAGCGGAGTAGGCAACAAACTCGTTATCTGAGCGGTTGTACCGTCCATCGCCACGATCCAGTTCAGCATGTGTCAGTTCTTGGGCAAGCGCTCGAAAAATATCGCCGGCCTCAAGCCCGCGACGAATGGTAATGTTTTTTGTATCTGGCTGATAGAACGCGTGCTTTACCGATGGCAACGCATCACCAATGCCAATCGGAACAGGGGCGAGGTCAATTAACGCTTTAATACGGGCGCGATCATCCGGGAATGCCGGTTCTTCCCGTTTCAACGCGGCGGTCGTTTGCGCAATATCAAACATCTTTTTCGGATTGTAGCTGATACCGGTGCTGCCATCCTGCTTTTGATAGGTTTCGCCCGGTTCCAGAATGTAAAACCCTGTTTCCTTTCGACGAATGAATACCCCTTGTTCCTTCCATGTGTCAAAATCGGCAATGCGAGTCGCGTTTGGCCGCTGCGCCAGAATCAGCAACGCATTGGCCACGCTATAGCGGTCAAAGCGGCTCTGGACATCCAAATATTGCTGGAACGCCTCACCGTTCTGCATCACCGACAAGGTGGTGGCATCAATCGTATCATATGTCCATTGCCGCAGCTCCTGTTTCTTTTGCACCCATGCTTCTTTATCGAAGGATGGTTCGGTTGTACGGAAAGAAGAGGAAGCCGCAGCATCCTGTCGGAATAAATCATCCAGTTCGCTCATTTGGCTTTCCCTCGCTTTCGTCCTTTTGCTTTGTTGGCTTGTTGTTTATCGGCGGCTATCCGCTCCTTTCGAGACGGCAACGGTTCCGCTTGTTCCCGCGGCTGTCTGTCTTTCTCCCATATCCTTTGCTGCCGGTTCTCTTCGCGTATTTCCCGCAATAATTGACGGACGGACACTCGCTCCGGCTCTTGACGAGAAGGTGGATCAGTATCCCTTGCGGTAACCTCGTTGCGCTCGAAGGTATTCTCGGACGGATGGGACGTTTCCGCCGGTTCCTTCTCCGCTGTTGAATGGTCGTCCTCCGATGGAGTCGGCTCCGGCAGTTCGGACTTTCCCATCAATTCATCCAACAAGTCGTCCGTATTCCTTTCTTCTGCGATTTCCTTCGACAGCTCTTGTTCCTGAACTTGCTCGTGACCTGGTTCATGTCCTTGTTCCACAGCAGGAGCTTCGGACATTCCATTGGATTTTTCAATTTCACTCTTAATTTTGGCGGTATCCACAGTGGCCAAGTGGAAACGCTCCACGATCCGATTGATTTTGGACGCATCCTCCGCCCGGACCATCACATCGCACATCCCGTCCACGTTCTTTTTGTCGCGCAAAGCACAGTACAACACGCCATACCGCTTGGCTTCCTTGCAGAAGGTTGCCAGGTCTTCGTTCTTGACCGCAAATACCTTTAATTCTTTCCCACTGCGCAGCAAACTCTCCAACCGGATGCTGCCCTTTGTTCGTTTTTGTCCTTGCAAGGCCGCAAACAAATATACCGCCAAATGCTTAGCGCCTTCGCCGGAAATCTTGGCCATGACTTCGATGCTTTTCAAGCTCATGTTGACAACCTGATTGGCGGCTTCCGTTTCGGTACTCATCGAAAATTTCCTCCTTTCGATCCTGTGCGCCACTTCTGTTTAACGTCTCTCGTAATTCTCCTGATCGCTCCAAAATGCCTTGAACCAGCTTCACCTCCTTTCGAAGCGAGGCAAGCCGTTTAGAACAAACAGCAATTTGCGTTTTGTATTGTTCTCGCTGGCCAGCATCCTTGCAGCGGCGAATTCGGTTGTACAACGACTTGCGCTTCAGGTGCAGGGATTGGATCTGTTCCTCCAACCTGTCACGGAAAGCGAGAAGCTCCTCTTGATGGGTGAGGCGATACTTGCATAGCAGCTTGGTTTGCTCCATCAATACCGACAAGTGTCTCAAATCCTCCCGAAGTCTAAAGGATGGCTTTTTGACAGGCTTTCGTTTTCTAGGAAGCACACCCATTTCAAACAAGTAGCGGATATATAAAGCTTGCAAGCCGCGCAATTTGCGACCAGACCGAACATGGCTCTTACACATGGCACGTCGTCTGCGGACATGGGATGGCCTTTCCCGTTCAGGTATTCGGTTTCGCAATATTCGCTGCTTGATCGCTTCCTCGGTATAGCCATCGCCTAGACTGCGCAAACGGACAAAGCGTGTCTTTCCAGGCGGCCGTATCGCCATATGTTTAACCGCCGTTTTTAGCTCATAACCTTGCTTTTGTAAATGGGCAAAAAACTGTGTCATCGTCATGGAAGATGCAATAGCCTGATCGATGTCCTGCCGGATTAGCCCTCTCCATGTTGGCTTTCGCTCACGTTCCGCTTTCCATTCTCCATAATGCTTGGCTTTGCCCGATTCGGGATGCTCGATCACCGACAAGTGATGTTCCTGGCAAAGCCGGTCGGATGTCTGTCTCAGCAGGGCATAGGAAGCTTTGTTGTCGTAATACCGTTTCCCATCCACAAAGGAAACCGAGTTTAACACAAAGTGATTGTGCACATGCAGTTTATCCAAATGGGTCGATACGACGACTTCAAAGCGCTCCCCCCACAACTCCTGCGCTAACTTAACACCGATGGTATGAGCGATTTGCGGCGTTGTCTCCCCCGGCGCAAACGCTTGATAGGCGTGAAAGGCCAAAATGCCGTCCGTCTTAAAAAACCGCCGCTTCGTCCGCTGCATCTGCTCATAAGCCGTTAACGGATCGCAGTTGACACCGCTGACATATAGTTGCTTCTCCGTTTTGGCATCCGCCTGTGTATAAGCGAGTACCTGCTCCAAACCACCTTCGCTACGTTCTGCTGTCTTGTCAGGATTTGCGGCGTAATCCAGCACCCGCTTAAGCCTGTCGGTCACCCCCCAGATTGCGGTCGTTGCCACGTGAAATTCCCCCCCCCTTACGGCGGATGCACATTTGGATGCACTGGTGGTCTTCGTTCCGGTTCGGTTACAGCCTGTTGAATCTGCTGGACTGCGTGACGTAAGCGGTCGGCTTCCACCTGAAATGCAGCCCGTTCCAGATGTCCAGTCGTATGGGCCTTCACAGTGAGTTGATTCAGGTTATTCCCAATAGCGTTCAGTTCACGCATCATCGCGTAATAATCCAGGGGCGGTAGCGGTTTGGGAATATACCCATTGATCAATGCCCGAATGTACGCTTCCCGAGAAAGTCCCGTTTTTTTCACTTCTGTCATAAGGCGAGCATGCTCGCTTTCATTTAAGCGAACCAGAAAAGAGATTGGTCGTTTCCTCATTTGCATCACCCCTTTCCGAACATGAGCTTCCGACAGAAAATCTCATCGCCGCGGGAAAATTCGAGCATCGAGACAATAGCATCGTGTAAACGGGGTCTTAGGGGTTGTACCCCTAACAAACGAATTTGGATATCCAAATTCAGTGCTTGCTGCAACACGAGACATTCGTCTCGCGTTGCCTTCAAGGCACCTGCCGGGAAAAAGAGAGGGACCCAAAAAACACAAAAAAGACGCCGATCCGCTCAGCGCCTTCCTTCGAACTTTTTTGTTATCTCACCAACCAGCGATAATCCTGACGGCAGTCTACAATGTAATCGACATACACGATTTCATCCTGAATTTGATATAACACCAGATACCATTTTTCCACGAACATCTTGTGATACTTGTTTGACGGGATAAATTCCGCTTCCAGAAAAGGATAGCGCTCCGGCATTCGCGCCAAGGAACGTATCGCTTGCAGTAATTCGTTTTTCGTTTTTCGCGCGGCATCCGGACTTTTCTCCGCAAGAAATCGCACATGAGTCGCCAGCATTTGGCGGGCGCGATCGGAGACGATGATCTTATAACGGGGCATCTTTTCCATGCTGCACCTCGTCAATAATGCCCTCCAGGTAAGCGTCCAGTTCATCCGGCGTCACGCCAACACGGCCCGCCAAACGATCTTCTTGCACAGCGAGCAGTTCTTCACGCAGCTTTAACATCTTCTCGCGACGGGAAAACGTATCAATGTCCATTACGACAAGATCGCCTTCACCGTTCTTGGTCAGATAAACCGGTTCCCCGGATGTTTTGCATAGATCGGCGATTTCATTATAGTTTTGCCGGATACTGGCGGAAGGTTTGATAATCATCTTGGTCACTCCTTGCATAGCTGTATATTGATTTTATTATACCTATTACATGCTATACAATCAATGCGGCTGCACTTATCCCCATATATTCACATCTTATCCACATGCTGTGAAAATTTTCCGTAGCCCAGAAAGAAAAGACGCCAACCGTTCAGCGTCTACCGCTATCGGGATGGTTCACCGCGTCTTCTTCGGAATTCCATCAAATCGTTGTTTACATCCTTTCCGAACTTAGGCGGCTCATCGGATATGAGAAGGGCGGGGGAGAGGAGCCTCTGTATCGTGGCTGCCGCCAATCGCCCCGGCTCATCATTGTCCAGGTGCAGGACAAGTCGATTCACCTGGGGAAAGCACTGCAAGTAATGCGTTAGGGCAGACGGGGGAGTAGAGTCCTCCCCATTTGTCCTGGGCCTGTATATTCCGGCCAGCGACAGCTTATGCGCCTGCCGCCAATCCCGGCCAGCGAGATGTTCCAGCGTACAGTAGGATAAGAGATCAATAGCGCTCTCAAACAGATGCAGTTCCGTACAGTTTCCCGAGGCCGGAATGGAAAACGAATACCGCTTGTCGCTGCCAGCGGCTTCCCCCATATAACGAGTGCTTGTCGTACCGCGTATCGCCGCATAGCGCGGCGTTCCTTGCTGGTCGAAACCGACGAATACCGCGTTGTGATAGCGGCGGCTTTCATACAAACGCCCCGTTTCGAGACAGTAGTCGATCAACGTGCGATGGATACCACGTTTGCTGAGATAGGCCATGACGCGATGCGATGTACGATTCGGTTCAGGAAGTTCAAACCGCGCTGGAGATGAGCGTTGTTGCAAAGATTGCGAAAATGCAGGTGCGCTGCCTGGATGAACGCCTTCCATTTGCAGCACCGCATCGGGAAAAGACATGCCCCGCACTTTGATCAAATAGTCCAGCGCCGAGCGCCCGCCGATCCCCCTTGACCACCAGTACCATTTACCGTTGGAAATTTTCAAGCTGTCGTGTGTCCGGGTGGTGTAGACATTGCGGGAGCATCGGACCAGTTCTGCCGGCTCGTACATTTGCAAATATGTGAGCAGGTCCAGTCTTTTGGCACGTTCGATCTGTTCCTTGTTTACATAGCTCATTGCCGCAGCTCCTTTTGGAAATCCAGGCAGCGTCCGATGGGGTTATGGTTCATCGTGCCTTCCCCCTCTTTTTGGGGTACGTATAAGCTCTGCCTTCCTTCAACTTCGTAACGCCTTTCTTGTTCATGAATGCGTCTAAATCGCCTTCATGAACTTGACTGGTCACCCCGTTTGAGTCGCGGATGTAATAATACGTGTCGCCAAATCCGTTTTTCTCTTTGGATATCAACTCCAACGATGGCACGGTTTCTCCCTCCTTGATCAAGCTGGTTCCGTAACCAAAAGGCGGCAAAATCGGACAAAAGCATCCGCCGCTTGGGCTGGCATACAACATGTTCATTCCTCCGGAAACGAGAAAAGGACCCCAAAACCGGAGTCCCATTCGTCATGAAATTGATAATTTTAACAAGTGAGCGATCTTCGACCTGTGAAATGCTCGCACCGATACCATGTTCTTCTCCGTAATGGTCAGCATGAAGTTCCCTTTCAGGGGGAGGAACGACGGTGTCAGGCCGTTATCGCCCACGGCCCACCACTCGCCGTTCGGGCGCTTCCGGTTCTTCGTCCGGAACGCTGTCCACGGCTTCATTCTCCCGCTTATCCATATTAAGCAGGGCATTCAGTTCCGCGAGTCGCGCCGATTTCGTTAGCAGCTCCTGTTCTTTCTCGAAAGGAGCTTCGACTTGTTCCTTCGCTGTTTCCATCTGCTGGAGCAGCGTGGAGAGTTGCTGGCGGCTATGTTCCAGTTTGGCTGGCAAATCCGCCAACATATTGTTCAACCGGGTGATGTTGCCGCCTGCATCCATCCCTAGCGAGATGGTATGGTCCAATGCGCCGCGCAGGGTCGCCTTGTATTCTTTATGGAAGCTGTCAAAGGATAACCATAGGGAAAAACCGAGATAACTGCCCGCCTCCTGCGGCTCGGATGAAGTCATTCCCTTGCACGCCTCCAGCAAGGCCGCGCCTGCTGCCGCTCTCTCCGTGTAGGTAAAATCCTTAATGACCATACCTGGGAACTTGGATTCATCCGTTCCCTCCGGCACAGCCGATTTGGAACGCAGATATAGAGCGACATCCTGTTCATATCCGGCAATTCGATCTTCTGTAGATTTGACTTGTTGCGGCAATACTTTCAGCAACCGATCCTCCAATGCGTAGCGTTGGCTCAAGTGATTAGCCTTGAGCAGCTTAAGCTTGGAAACCTGGATATCCAGGTCCATCTTCTCTTTGATATACGGATTACCGGTTGCCAGCGCCTTGACTTCGGCATAAGAAAGGGCTGCTTCATCGATATCCTCGGCAGAACGTACCGGCGATTTACTGGTCATGATTTGCGAGATAAAGCGCTGTTTATTCTCCAGCGTCTGATACAAATAAGCGTCGAACGTGTTCTCCGTCACATACCGAAAAATGTGTACCTCGCTATTCTCATTGCCTTGCCGGATAATGCGTCCGCTTCGCTGCTCCAGGTCGCGCGGGCGCCAAGGGCAATCGAGATCATGAAGCGCAATCAGCTTCGTTTGCACATTGGTGCCCGCCCCCATTTTAAATGTCGATCCGAGCAGTATACGAATCTGGCCAGTCCGCACCTTGGCGAACAGTTCCTTTTTCTTCACCTCGGTGTTGGCATCGTGAATGTACGCAATCTCCTCGGTAGGCACCCCTTTCTCTGTCAGCTTGCGTCGCAGTTCGTCATACACATTGAACGTTCCGTCTTGCTTTGGGATGGATAGATCGCAAAACACCAGTTGGGCTAGCCGCTTTTCCTCGTGTTCCTTCCATAGCCGAAACACATTGTCCGCACAAACGCTCACTTTACTGCCTTCGTCATCGGGCAACATCGGATTGGCCAGCCGTTGATCCAGTGCCAGCTTACGCCCATCATTCGTAATCTTGAGCATATTGTCTTCGTGCGGCTCTACTTCCTTGGCTCGCACCCGCTCAGCACGGTGGGCGAGATCCGCGACCATTTCCCGCTGGAAGTCGCTTGGCGGCACGGCAACATTGTGGAAATGGGATTTCGGTACGGGAAGCTGGAGCATGTCCGCCGTCTGGATGTCAGCCACTTCCTTGAACATATTCATCAGTTCCGGCAAATTGTAAAAACGGGCAAACCGGGTTTTCGCCCGATAGCCCGTTCCTTCCGGTGCCAGTTCAATCGCCGTGACCGTCTCGCCAAACGTCGAAGCCCAGGAATCAAAATGTTGCAATCCTTGCTTTCGCAGCCGCTCATATTGCAAGTAGCGCTGCATCGTATACATTTCCGTAATGGAATTGGAGATCGGCGTACCCGTCGCAAAGATGATACCCCGGCCTCCGGTCAGTTCGTCCAGATAGCGGCATTTGGCAAACATGTCCGACGACTTCTGCGCTTCGGTTTGCGACAGTCCGGCCACATTGCGCATTTTCGTGTAAAGAAACAGGTTTTTGTACGAATCGGCCTCGTCCACGAATAGCCGATCTACGCCCAGCTCCTCGAAGGTGACCACATCATCCTTGCGGCTGGTATCGTTCAGCTTTGCCAGCTTGGCTTGCAGCGTCTTCCTCGTCTTCTCCAGTTGCTTGATCGCGTACCGTTCGCCCTTGGCCTCCTTCAGCTCGCGAATGCCGCTTGTGATCTCGTAAATTTGTTCCTCCAGTTGTTGACGTTGGCGCTCCATCGATATGGGAATTTTCTCAAACTGCGAATGTCCGATGATGATCGCGTCATAGTCGCCGGTGGCAATCCGCGCGCAAAACGTTTTGCGGTTTTTCGTTTCAAAGTCCTTCTTGGTCGCCACCAGAATATTCGCCGATGGATATAGCTGCAAAAACTCCGCTGCCCACTGCTCCGTCAAATGATTAGGAACAACGAACATGCTTTTGCTGCATAAGCCAAGATGCTTGCTTTCCATGGCCGCAGCGGTCATGGCAAACGTTTTGCCTGCGCCTACACAATGAGCAAAAAGGGAATTGCCTCCATACAGCGCCCGGGCAACCGCATTGACTTGATGCTGGCGCAGCCGGATTTCCGGATTCATTCCCGTAAACCGAATATGACTGCCATCATACTCGCGCGGGCGAATCGCATTGAAACGATCATTGTACAAGCGCGTTAATCGTTCCCTCCTCTGCGGGTCTTTCCAAATCCAATCGCGGAACGCTTCTTTCAGCATCTCCTGCTTTTGTTGGGCAATTGCGGTCTCTTGCTTGTTCAAAACTCGCTTTTCCACGCCATTCTCCAGCATGGTATCGAAAATGCGCACATCTCGCAAATTTAAGGTATCTTCCAAAATCTTATACGCATTCACACGATTCGTTCCGAAGGTCACGTTGGCTTTAATGTTGTTGCTGCGGTCATTGCTTTTCCCTCGGACATTCCAGGCAGCTGTATATTCGGAATACAAGACGTCGATAGACTGCCGGAACATGTATGGCGTGTCCACCAGTTCGAATATAAACTCCCGGATCACTTCCGGAGGAAGCCACGTCGCTCCTAACCGCACATCAATCTCGGAAGCATCCAAATCTTTCGGCTGCACCGCTTCTAATGCTTTGACATTTTCGCCGTACCGCTCTGCATCCATTTCGGCGGCACGCCGTGCAATCAGAAGTTTGTCACGAACGTTGCCAGACAAATAAGCATCCGCCGTTTCAAAAACCGGCTGTCCTTTCTCATCCAGTCTTTCCGGGTTGGGGAAGATCACGCCGCGCAACTCCTGAACAAGCTGTTCCGTTGTCATGTCGGTCAATTCTTGCATATAGGGGAGATCGACACGTGCTTTTTCTCCAATGGAGACGCCCAGCGCTTCCTCTGCCGTTTCCACATGCCGAACGGTCGTGCGCTGCCGAATCGTACGCTTCGTGAACATATCGGCTTTGCGTAGCAGCTTCCCTTCCTCGTCGAGCACTTCCAATGAACAAAGTAAAAAATAGGCGCTATCGTCGGCGAATGCCAGGCTGTTGGCGCGGCTGTTGATCAGACTGTATTGGGCGGTAAAACGATCATACTGCGCATTCAATTTCCGCTGCTGTTCCCGGATCTCTTCGTCGCTATAATCTTCCGTCTGGTATTCGATCAGTTCGCGCACCGTATCCCGCAATCGGATCATACCTTTGATTCGCCCGGCGGCCGTGGCCGACGTGTCCACTCGGTGCATCCGGCTGTTTTCGCGGTAATACAGTTGGCCGTCCACAAGGGTATAACTGAAATTGCGCACGGTCGGATCGGCCGGGAGGGACGTGTCTTCTTCATCCGGCATTACTTCCCTCTCAACCTCCACCCAATCGGCATGGATATTGGTCAGTGCTTCTCCCAGCAGTTCGCTTAAATTAGCATCCGGGTACGGGTTGCAAGTCGTCTCCTGTCTATTGCCATACATCCGGTCATCAAACGCCATCGTCCCAAGCACCATGTCAGGATGCGCAGCAAAGTACGCATTGATCGGCACGCCTTCGGCTGTCTCTGCCAAGCCAATCCATTCCACACTTTGTTCGGTGACAGTCACCATTCGGTCGCGCTTTTGCAGAAACAAAATATCCGCCGTCACTTCCGTTCCGGCGTTGGACTGAAAAGCGTTGTTCGGCAAACGAACCGCACCCAGCAATTCTGCCCGTTCCGCAATATACTTGCGGACAGCCGGGTTCTGTTTATCCATCGTTCCTTTGGACGTAATAAAGGCAATAATGCCGCCCGGACGCACTTTGTCCAATGTTTTCGCAAAGAAGTAATCGTGAATGAGAAACTTGTGCTTGTCGTAGCGTTTATCCGCCACACCATACCCGCCGAAAGGAACATTCCCTATGGCCAAATCAAAAAAACTGTCCGGCAAAGCGGTTTCCTCAAACCCGCTGATCGCAATCGTCGCCTGCGGGTAAAGCTGCTTGGCGATGCGACCTGTGATGCTGTCCAGTTCTACACCAAATAGCTGCGAGTCTTGAAACGACTCCGGAACTAACCCGAAGAAATTGCCGATCCCGCAGGAAGGCTCTAAAATATTGCCGTTGCGAAAGCCCATCCTTTCCAGACAACCATAGATTGCTTTAATGACAACTGGAGACGTATAGTGAGCGTTCAGCGTTGATGCGCGAGCGGACGCATATTCGTCCGGTTCCAGCAACGATTGCAGTTCGGCATATTCGGCCGTCCATTGCGCGTTCGCTTCGTCAAATACTTGTGGGATTCCGCCCCATCCGACATAGCGGGCGAGAACGACCTGTTCATCCGCAGTTGCCTGGCGGCCTTCTAGCTCCAATTGTTTGAGCAAGCGAATCGCGGCTACATTAAAACCATACTTAACCTTGGCTCCGCCATGCCCTAACTGGTCATCGGTGATACGGTAATTCACCGCAGTCGTTTGCGGTGCAACAGACCGTACATCCTCGACAGCGGAAGGAGCAGAGGGTGCTTCCTCATTATGCGCCTCATCCGATACTTGTTCGGTTAACTGAAGGGATGCCGAGGCAGACTTCGGCTCATCTCCATCCGAAAGCTCCGGCTCTATTTCTTTTCCGGCAGGTTCCTCCGCTTCGGTTTCCACTCCTTGTTCATCAGTTAGCAGATGATCATTAAGCGGATTTTCACGCAGGATGCGTTCAAAATCTCGGCGTTCCAGTTCCTTGGTGAAAAGCGGAAAATGAACATCCCGCAGCATCACGTTACCGTTTTCCACCAGCAAAATCTCATATTCGTCCGCGCCAAAAAAAACCGTATCGCCGGGCGCATAGGCATAACGCGCCTGCTTCCGCTCCATCGTCTCCGACTGCTGTGAGGAGGACGGATGTTCTTGTTCCAACCGTTCGCGAGCAGACGCTTCTTCGGCCATCTGCCCGCGGCGCCCCTCCAGTTGCTCGGCAAATGCAGGAAGTCGTTCCGTTTCCAAACGATTCAGATAACGTCCCGCCGCCAGCAACTCGCCGATCCGCTTCTGTACCTTCATCCAAGGCAACACTAGCTTTTGCTCTTGATCCGTCATTGAACGTCGGGTCAACGTGATGCCTTTGCTATCATGATGCTCATAAATATCCGTGCCGATCAGTACAGGGGCGCGCCCGCCCGTGCCATATTCCCGTTTCAAAAATTCGGCGTTTTCTTTCTCCGATAACGATTGCTGAAAATGGAGAGCAATGCGATATTTACTGTTGGCAAAGCCGCTTCCTTGTTGGAGAATCGCATCGATCACCGCCTGCGGCCAGACAAAAGCGGAGGCTGTATCCGCCTCCGCCTGTTCCATAAATAAGGTTTGCTGCTGAACCGATGGCTCCGTCTTTCGTGCCGGGTCAAATTCGTTAAGTACTATCATACTGTTGATATGGCCGGCGATCACTTCCCAATCGTAAAAACTTTGTGCGGTTGGTTCGGTTGCCGGACCCGTCCAAAGATGGAGCACATTGCGATACGGTTCATACCCGATGAGAAGGTCTTCGTCCAGCGTAAGCTCGGACTGACCCGGCGCAAACAGGCTACGCACATACAACGCCCGCTCCCCTTCATTTTCATGTGCGGCGAAGAAAGCCTCGATTTCCGACTTGCTTTTCAGTAAAGGAGCGGTGCGCAGTAGATCGTTGATGGCATGATGGTCATGAAAAAACGGAAGACTCCGATCTTCCGTTTTTCGATCATACCATTTTAGTTGTAAATCAGTTCTGTCAGAATGGTCTCCTCCACCTGTTGCTTCAGGCTGTTCATGTAACCCGTCCAGCCCAGCGGATCGCTCGCTTTGTCCGGGGCCGGGTGCAGACGGAGCAGTTCGTTCATCGTCTGTTCGAGCTGCGTCCGCGCCGACCGGTCGATTTCCGTCAGATGCTGGTGCAGTTCGCCCGAGAGCAGCAGGCTGGCGTATGTGCCTTTCTTCTCGGTTTTCAGGTAGTTTTTGCGCAACATCCCATACTTGCCGATCAGTTGATGATCCTCGGTCAGTGTCAGGTCGGGCAGCAGATAGCCCCCTTGACGGGTGTAAGTCACTTCCATGTTCATCCGTCCTTTCTGGCAATCGTTTAGCTTCATTTTGTGTCAAGGCCGTTTCTCTTGCAACGGTGCGAACGTCTCTAGCCTGTGAAGTCTGACGTTCTACACGCCGCTGCACCCGTATCGTCGATTCGATTTCCCGCAGCATCATCTCCGCGATGTCGCTGATCGCTGCTCCAAGCTGCGAAAGAGCGGGCAGTGTATTGAAATTCCCGATGCCTGAAAGATCCTCCCGTCCAATATAGTGAGGGGCGTTCATACCACAGCGGGTTAGTGCCATATAGGCAACGGAATGATACACAATCTGACGGAACAGCACTTCCACAGGTTGGCGTTCCAGTTCTTCAAGCAGACTGCCCTCAAGCTCTCGAACAAGCAAATCCACATAATCCGAACTGTTGTCATCCACTGCGTTCCGGGCTGCGCTCAGCAGCGCATTCGGCCATGCCGCATCCGGTTCCTGCTCGCCAAACGCATTGTTCAACGTTTCCGTAACGACCGCTATATCGCCCGGCTCCATGCGCCAAAGCGAGACCGGTCGAGGATCTCGGCTTTGCGTGTCCGAGATATCAAACACATGCCGTAACCCAAAATGGTTGCCCCGGTCTTCGATAAGTGCAATACCTTTCGCCCCGCGTTTGACCCAACGGTTGAGCCGCTTGTTCCAGACGTCGATGGATGCGCAAGCTGTAGCATCGGGCCGCTGTGCATAGATTAATAACTGATCTTGAAACGGATACTTGTAGTTCCACGCCGCTGTCGATAAAAAATCCGCCCAACGGTCGGGATGTTCCACAACCGTGCGGGCGGTATGAACGGACAAATCAACGATATGCTGTATTTTCGCGGTCAACGGTACCTTTCTCCTTTCATAAGATCGTAATCTGATTGGCCAGTTGAATCCCCTCCTCCGAATAGCGGGTCATGATCCGAATCAAGCCCTTACTCTGCAAACGGTACAAGTTTCGACATACCGTCGAAGGAGAAAAACCTACATCGATTGCCATTTTTGTACTGGACAGGTAGACCGACTTGTGTCGCCCGCCCTATCCAGCAATAGCCGTACAACAGCTTTGCAGCTGGCGGGACGGCTGCTCCCGCGATCAGCATGTAGCGTGCTAGATCATTCATTGTACGTCCTCCTTCACAAGGTTTACCGCGCCGTTCTGGTTTTGCTGAACAGATCGGCCAAGCAAGTGATTCTTGCGGTAGCAGTAGATATAGAAGCTGTAATCGCCAAGATGGGGGAAGCAGCGAATATAATAGCGATAGTGAGTGGTTTGTAAACAGAAACCACAAACATCGGAATGCCATGCGCCGGGGATACGTGCTTCCGGGTGCCGCCTGCAATAGGCTCGCATCTCATTCAAATTGAGCAAAAGTCCTTGCCATTGCAAATGTTGCACAAGTGCCGCCAGTTCCTGGCGAAAGGCAAGCGTCCTCCGTTCCCCGGCATGATCCGACCATGACATCCAAAACTGATCGTCATCAGTGCCGAAATCTCCTCGCAAATGACCGATATAGCTGAGTTCCTTGCTTTGAGTCGCGATCGCTGAATAGAAGTAAGGTGTCTCTTCCGATGCTAACGGTTGAAGTTCGCCAAACATCGCCCGAACCTCCGTTTCCACTAACGTTGCTGTTCCGTTTTTTTCTTCTGCACGGCTGACGCTTGCCGCTGCTGCTCCGTCACGCGCTCCGGCCGGGCGTAGCAGTATAAGTAAAAGTTGTAATCCCCGGCAAAAGGAAAGCATCGCAAATAGTAGCGGTGATCCTGCGTCTCCATGCGGAAGCCGTACACATCTGTGCTCCAAGCGCCGCCGATCCGTGCTTCCGGATGCTGGCTGCAGAACCGAAGCATATGCCGACGGCTTTTCAGCACGCCCTGATCGCCGATCACTTGAAACGCCTTGCCCAATTCTTCTTGAAATGTAGGCGTTTCAAAAGGTGAGTTCCGGGGAAACCAGGTCACCCAGAACTCTTCGCCCGACCGTCCAAAATCGCCGCGCAGATGACCGATGCATCCGCGCGCAATGCCCTCCTCAGCAGACGAGGAATAAAAATAAGCCGCCTCCTCCGGTGCGGCACTTTGTAACCTTTCCATTTGATCTATCCTCCCGGCTGGTGAATTTAATGGGTACCTCCTGTTCCAAAGTCATCATAAGAAGACAGGTTGGCATGATAAAAGACCACATCACCGTCCTGTAATCTAAACGTGGCTCCATACGGATCGACAAAGCGATGCTGAAACCCTTCCCGTCGCCATTGATTGCTGAGCGGCGCGTGGATATACTGCAAATGCGGTTGATTCACATTCTGATTGCGAATCGTTTCGATGTTGAAATTGACAATGATGTACCCGTCCCGCAAAAAAATAGGCGACTTATCGTCCAGCCGATTGGTGCGTCCGTACTCGGCCAAGTTGAATCCTTTGGGGACGACATACGGTGCGGCAGGTAGACTGTATTCGCCGACCCAGCGCTGCACTGACGCATGAGCACGCGAAACGTCGATGCCGGAAGGAACTTCCATACTGCCGATAAATGTCCGAAGCCGTGGTGGGAGCAACATGACATCATATCCGCCCACGTAAACGGGCTGTTGTGCATCTTTCAAAAACTGCTGAATAAACGTTTGCTGGTTGCCAGACGCACCGTTCAGCGACCAAAGGGAAGATGCCGTGTTCGTCAGTTCCTGCTGGGACATATTGCGCAAGCGGGTGTCCAGCGTCACATGACGTCGCTCCACATCTGCACTGGAGCCGATGCGAATAAACCGTTTATTCCCCGAATGATAGTACAAGTCCACCTCTTGCCGGTTCTTACCCTTGCTGTCGACAAAATAGAAGGTTGGCGTAATCTTGATCCCGTCGCCCGAACCAAACATATTGCCCATACTCTTCAATTCAAATTTAATATGGTAGCCCGTTTTGACAGCCACGTTTTTCTTACCGGCATCCGGATGGCTCCCCGGTCGAATCGGCAACACGTAAGGAGGCTGATTACCCCGTGCTGCGCCGTCGATGCCCTTCGTCCCCACCCAATAAGCGTTGCCAGTCGGCGTTGCACTTCCTCGTTCTCTGCGAAATACGGTCTCCCAATTAAAGTCGGCAATGTCTGTGATGCGGAAATCATAGACACGGCCGATCACTTCAACCGGCACAACCTGTGTGGCCACATGGTGCGTCAAGTCTAAGTTGGCGTTCATTTGTGACGTAAAGGAGGGAGGACTGTTTTCAGCAATGGTTCGGAATAGTACATCGTAATTGCCCTCGTCCACCCAAAGAGGTAAATAAAACGTTGTCTGCACCTGACCGACCGGGATCGACGTCCATGTTTCTTTCGGGATCAGCGTTTTCCGATCCGCTTTGTACACGTCAAACGGAAACCATACTTGCTTGTCGCGCATATACTTGCCATAGTCGCGATTGCCGTAACCCTTTATATCCCGATGCGCTCCACTGGTTGGGATGGCGACCGTAAATGGACGATCCAGAATAAGCGCGGCTCTCCCTGCGGTCGGCTGCGTTTTTTGATTATGCGCCTGATCGTCAGATACAGAAGCCTGATTGACGACCGGCGTATGCACCGTCACCGGATTAATGCCATCAATGGGATAGCTTTGGTTCTGACCGCCCCCAATTCCTTCGATGAGCGTAAAGAAGATCGTGCCGGAGCTTGGTTGATCGGCCTTGTTGGGTTTGCTGGCATCGATCATCAAACCGCTGCTATACAGAACTTTTTGTCCGATCTCGGGCGGAGTCGGTATCTCCCTTGGGGTCGGGGCGGTTTCTTCCGTGATCCGGTTGTCCATAATCGTTTGCCCGTTAAAGATCAGTGAGTCATTTTTCACTTTGATTTTTCCGACAGCCTGTTCCGCTTCGTTGGTCCAATCCTCATTAGGAACGGACGGGCGACTGGAACCTCCTTGAATTGTCTGCCCAGGCAACGATACATTTTGATAGACAGGATCGGTGATGTGGGCCTCACGGGAAGTGTCGTGAGAAACCGAGACCCTCGGCTGCGCGTAGCCGTTCGGCTGCAAGGTAACTTGCCCGCTGGGTAACGCGTAGTTGGAAACCTCTGCTTTTTGCAAGCCGTATACCTCTAGACGATCAATGAGCCAGTAGCTGTACTTGCGCTCCACGGTATAGCTTTTCGTTACGGTTTGCGTATCCGAGCGTGAAACAGGCACTCTGGTCGGATTGCCTTCGCTGTCCGGGGGACCGGAAACGTATTCCGTCCAGCGCAGCGTGTACGTTCGACTAACGGTAATCGGGTACGTCTTCGTCCCTTTGATTTCCGTAAATTTGTTTCGGTACAGATATGCTTTGGCATTCGCTTGAACATAGAGACTCTCCGATGTTGGGATGCCTTGAAGCACGTCGAAGCGTTCCGCACCGCGAGTATCCGCCCGGATCACAGCCGAAGCATCGGGATTCATCACTTCGTTTTCCTTGACAGCTCCAGGCTCTGTTTCGTCATCCGTATCGCCATTTCCCCCTTTGTATACCCCGATAAAATTGGAGCCTCCAGAACCGACAAAGATGGACCGATCCAGCAACTTGCTATCTCCTTTTTCCTGAATAAATAATTTCTCGTCGGGTTTGTTGTTGTTCGTGATATAAGACCGGATGATTTCATACGTCTGCCCGTCTTTGGTGAGCGTGGCTTCAAACGTGTGATTCACTTCATCTCCGGTCGCATGTTCGCCTTTATCCACCTCTTTCAGAACTTGGCCGCCTTCTGTCATATAAATCGCCTTCACCGTATTTTTCTCAGAGTATTCGGCGATTAGATTCGTTCCGCCAAGCGCGACCGTAAAGCTGCGAATGCGCACTTTTTCGTTCGTTTCCGGGTTTTCCTGCACCCATGTTTTTCGTGACGGGTCTTGCTTCGGTGATATATAGGAGCGAGCGATGGTATACGTTTTTCCATTGTCTTCGATCACCGCCGGAAATTCATGAATGATCGTTTCCCCGATCTCGAACTTTCCTTTTTCAAATGTCACATCCGGTCGGTCAATCACCCGTCCGTTTACTGTTTTAGCGATAACGTCCACCGGGAATTCCGCACTGCGGTAAGGAATATGCAAACCAAAGTAGTCATCCAGATCGTCCGGAAATCTCCAGCCTTCCGCTTGTTTGATCCCGGACAACGTATAAAACGGACCTTTCCGCACCGAGCCGTCCGCATTGACCGATACCATCACAGCATAAAAGTAAAGATCGTCATTGTTCTGAATGCCCTCCATCCCTGCTTGCCAGAGACGCTGCGTCACGATTTCTTCGGGGATTTCGTAGTATGATGTCAACGGTTGCCCCGGGATAGGAGGATCGGGATGCTGCCCGATTTGTCGTACTTCCTGATTCATAAATAGCGCATGCGGCCTGCTGCGTGGGTCAGCGCATTGTTTGGGTGATGTTGTGCTGCAAACTTGCTCCCGGGTCACCACCCAGCCCACCGTCCGATAGCGAATCGAAGTGCTCGCCGCCGTGCTGGTGATTTCGAATTGAATCTTGCCGTCACGGATAATCACTTGCGGGAGAGCTGCCGCCGCTTGTTGAACGACGAAAAACGGCATAAAAAAAGTGCATGCCAGCAGCATGCACAGTACTCGTTGATAAAGTTTTCTATTGTCCACCGATCATTCCACCTTTGAAATCGTGTGGTTGAAAAACAAGCTGGCCGTTGGCGAGACTTTCAACGTGCTTCCCCAATTGCCGCCGACATTGGTGACCATTTTGATGTCGGCGTACCCTTCATACCACACATTCTTCTCAAAATCTGCTTCCTGCGGAAACCAGTTATCATAAATCAACCGTTCATGATGTTTAAACGAGAGGAATTGAACCCGAAACTTGACGCGAATATAATCCGCTCCAAACCCGTCATAAAAAATCATGGACGGCTCCGGTTCCAGGTAGCCCATAATATGAATTTGATTTTCTTTCACCCAATCCACATATTCACGAATGTATCTCAATTCCGCATTGGAGTTTTGCATCTTCGTTGCAAACATGGCCTGCGCCCACGTATCATCAATCGTGCGGTAATCTACATTTAACAACAAAGCGCCAAACGTTTTTAAGTGTCCCATCCAGATGTCCACGTTCTGCTTGTTGTATTCGGGGATGGACGCGTACAGTTCGGAAGACACTTTGCTTTCTGAAGGACGGGAGTGGGGGTACGCCATCTCGTACATCTCATTGGGAACATCGGCCAAAATGTAGGGATAGTCCGCCGCATTTTTCGGAAGATCCGTCGTGCGGAGCAAGCGCCCCCATTTATCCGTGTCGCTCTCAGAGATGTCCTTCGTGTGAATTGTCACCGTTGACGTACTGCCGTCCCATTCCACCTCTGCGCCCAGCACCTCGCTGACAAAGCGCAACGGCACATACGTCCGGCCGTCCTTGGTTACCACTTGCGTATCTAAAGCGACCTCTTGTCCATTGACAAGCGCAATATTTGAACCGATTTGAAGTCGAATCTGCTGGCCGTCCCGTTCAATCGGCACCGATTGGCTCTGAGCTTCCCAGCCAACCTTGGCACCGAGCGACTCTGCGACAAAGCGAACCGGCACTAATGTCCGCTGGTTCTCATCAACATAAGCTTGGGCATCGGGAAACCATATTTTCTTGCCGTCCAGCACCACGCTTACAAACGCAGGAGGAAGACTGGCAGCACTTGCCGTAGCCCCGAACAAGCTGATAACCAGGACGGCAATCGTCATGGCCATAAACCATTTCTTCACTCATTTCACCTCTTATTCAAGTAATCCTGACTGGACTGGTTGTACTGTTACTACTAGCATAATGTGCATGAGTCAGACTGTCCACCCTTAGAAAGAGGAACAAGAAAGCGGCATATATCCCTGTTGCGCCGCCGTTTTTTCGCTTGCGAACGTTTCTTCTATCGGATAGGAGTACGGACAGCTTTTGCGATAATATACTTTCATATTGTCTTTCATCGCTCCTACAATCTCCGTTTGCTTCATTACGCGGCTGCCGCCCAGTGCGTAGTTGTTATATTCCTTGCGTCCCATCGGAATTCCCTGCATAAAAGCCACAACGCCTACATCGGCAATCGTGTTGTGCCATTCCTCTAGCGGGATGGACGGCAGTGTAAACGTATAGGAAAGACCATTTCGCAGGGCGACCTCGTTATGCTTGTTGATCCGATAGGACAGCTCATCCTGTATTGCGCCCACGATGGTGCTGAGCCGCACTTCATGAAATAACGCCGCATCTCGTAACAACGGAATGTTGGCCTCCGCCTGAATGTCCCTACGAAAACCCTCATGCCAACTGCGAGTTGCCGCAGCATACACCAGCACTTGTTCATCCAACGTAAAGGAATAGCTGTTGCCGCTTGAATCGGTATACGCATACGGCCGTTTGGTTCCCCAAGCCGGTGCCATGACCGTTTGGCCGTTACGATCTGTCCATTCATCCTCGGCATAAACATAAAACCCATCGTATCCAATGACAACAATCACCGGAATGTAACGGTTCAAAACCCCTTGCGCAACCGGATCGCCGGATATGCCGAAATTGGTGTACAACGTCCGGTAAAACGCCGTGAGCGCTTCCTCCGTGTTGACCGCCACTCGCTTGACCGACTCGTAGCGTGACTCATGCTGCTGATCTGCATTGATGATGAGTGCTTGTGCCGCCGCATCCACCGCTGCATCCATGGCAGCGTCATAACGCAGTTCGAGCAGCATCGTTTGACGCATCAGTTCTACGTCAATCTGATTGATTGTGGCAAACGGGAAAAAGATCAGCACACCAACGACAGCCCATTCAATCCACTTCATTGCGTACCACCCCGCCATAAGGAATGAATATTTTATCGTTCGGGCTGACGGTGCTGTTCAGAAAATCAAACAAGACCGTGCCGGGCGTACGGCTCACATTTTTGACCGTAACGGTGAACGTATCGCCCACCCGCAGTTTGTACCTTCTTGACGGGTCGTCTCTGGGGGCAGAGCTACCGGGAAACAGCACCGGCAAGATCTGAGCGTTGTAAAATGCATCGTAATGCACTTTATACGTACCCTGGAACGTTTCTGGCCTGGTCGGATCGTCATATACCGGCACATATTTCTTGCTTTCATGTTCCATCTGCACATTGAAATCAAGGCCCGTCGCCTCAATAGTTTGTCTGAAATCGGTATACATGGTCGGTGAAATATATCCTTTGTCACGTACCGCATCCACAAACGCCGTTGTCGCCCGCAGGACGACTAATTCTGAAATATCATCCTGCTGCTGGAACGCTGTGTAAATCGGGTAGATGTAAAGCAGCAGTACGGCAAGCAGTATCGCAAACACCTTAATATAACTGTTCATGGCATTCTCCTCAACGTGTGACGACTACCAGGCGCAACAGCCGCCCGTCCGTGTCACGTTCGTGCAAGACGCTGTATCGGCCATGGAGTTGGATTCTGTCTGAAAACCATTGCTCCCGGTTCACCGGTGATGCGTATCGGACGCCATCCACCACGATTTCCGCATCTCCTTCTTCCAACCGCGCGATGGCCTGAAACACTTCGGTTCCCGACATCCTGCCATCACCGGACAAGGGAGACAACGTTTGCCGGATGGTCCGGTCCTGCGTCATACCGGCGAGATAGGCCGTATCGGCAAGCGTCGCGCCGTTTTGAAACAGCCACAGCCCGCTAACCACGGCGATCAAAAACAGGAGACAGGATGCACTCATCTCCAACATCGTTCGCGTCGCGTAATCCAATGGCTTCCTCCTTTCAGCAAAAGGGGGCGACAGCTAGACGGACGCCCCTTGGCTTCATTTCATTTTCGCACCTTATTGTTGCCGGAACACGATCCCGCGAATGACATTGCTGCGATCCAGCACCAATTGCGCCTGAAACTTTCCGCTCGGATTGACATAGTTCACATTGGCTTCATCGACGGTATGCTCCAGACGTCCAGGCGCATCGCCAACGACCGATCCATACGTAATGCTGTCCATCGGAACGCCAATGTTGATGACTTTGCCATACCACTGCCCGGTCGGGTTTTTCCCGGTGATTATTTGGATGCCAAACTGTTCCTGATCCGAAAACTTGCGCAGTGCATTGACGACTTGACTGCCCGAAAGTGTCGTGTTGTCATACACTGTAAAGGCCGTCTGAGATAATTCCGTTTGGATATTGCTAAAATTGCTTTGAGCTGCTTTTGTTGAATCTTGCGCGGAAATAAACAACACGACAGCGAGGGTAATGAGCGCAATTGCGAGGAAAATGCCCGCCGCCATTACCAGCGCCTTTTGTGCATTGGACATGGTCGATCTCTCCTTTAAATGTAGAAATAAAAAACGGTCCTTTCCAACATGGAAAGCACCGCTAAGGATGAATCATTGAATGCGTTGCAATTGCTCGTAGTACACCGACATTTGGTTCAAGCTGACAACAATGAGCGGAATGACCAGATAACCGAAAATAAGCGCCATCATTGGTGCGAACCCGATCATTCTGCCCCAGCCCGCCTTGTGCTCAATCAATCGTTCGTACTCCTGCTTGCGTTCTTCCTGTGCATACACGTACTCGGACTCCAAATCATCAAACGCTTTTCGAATCGGCAGCGTGCTTGCCGCCAGTTCCAGCTTTTCCACCATGCGCACGAATGGCTGAAAAGGCGCATCCTCCTTGAGCTGCGCTAGCGCCTGTTCAGCGCCTTGATCAAAATGGAGCAGGCATGTTTGCAGCGGCTCTTCGAACACGCGGGCGAACTGCTCCATCCAGATTAGCAAATGCTCTACCGACATGCGGTCCATATCGGCCAGCATCGCAATGACCGCCTGCAATTGATCCACTTCATGCTTCATTTCCATTTGCCGCATCTTGCGCTGGAACAGGCGAATGCCGACCGGCGCCCAGTAGCCGACCCAGCCCGCCAAAACGGTCAATAGAGCTTGCCACCATTTGACGTATTGCCTGTCGAGTTTCTCCAACTTGCCCATAATGCGCTGTGCATCCGCGCGAAGCGCTTCATCCGAACGTTCTCCTCCGGTCTCCTTTCGCAACAGCTCCAAGAGCGACTCCTCTGTAGGCCTCACCCCCTTTACTTGATCGATGATTCTCCGATCCAGCACGGCTGCTTCAAGCGCTTTTTCCTGCTCCTCAGGCGTCGCTTGACCAAACAGCGTATCAGCATACACCGGCGCGTACAGCACTTGATGCCGATCCGCATAATGCAAAGCTATGAATAGTCCCATTGCTGCAAGAAAAGCCATGCTACCCGCCACGATTCGCTGGACATAAAACCATTCCAACCGCAAAGGAGAAGCCGTTTCTTTCAGCAGCTTCACCATCCGTTCCGCTTCCCTTGAGCCAGGAGCAGGACCCAAACGGTGAACGAGCCAACGCATCCAGCCCCGGCCGTGCGCCCATTTCTCCCATCTCTTTCGGCTGGTGATTTTCGGCGAGGTCTCCAAGTTCTGAATATGACGAAGCAGAACATAGGAGAGCCAAACGACCACCATCAAGCCGAGCTTTATGCTCCAACCCATTACGCTGTTGTAAAAGGCGTCCATCGCCGAAAAATAATAGCTGGCCCATGCTTCAATCGGACGGGTAAACAAGAGCGGAAGCAGGGCAATAACGGACAGCCCATGCAACAAAAAACCAAGGCGTTCCCGGCGCAACAGTTCAAAGTTCAATTCACCGGCCAATTTTCCCAATGCCTTCAAATACAATGATCCGCTATCCGTTTGTTTGTCTCCGTATTCCTTCACCAGATACGACAATCCGGCCAAACCTTTCAAATAACGGTTCGGAGCCGCTTCCAAGTATTGTTCCAGTCGTTCTTCCGCGTGGCTGTCGGTCAACACTTCAACGATTTCCTGGCCGTGCAAAGTCATTTCATACGGCGCTTCATCCGTCGCTTCGTAAATCGCTTCTTCTACCATTCCGTGTCGGTGATAATGATGACGGACATCCCCGAAAAACTGGCGTAGCTGACGCAACAATCGCATTTCCAACCGTTGTACGAATACGTCTGTTAACATGCCGTGGCAAACCCAACCGCCAATCATCAGCATGACAAGTGTAAATACATCGCGCACCCAAAGCGTGATCGGCACAGCCGCTGCAAGCAACATGCCCCAGAGCCAAAGCGCCGTCCGCATCGTCTCCAGACGCAGCTTCCACTCATCGCCCAGGTGGAGAATAACCAAACGACGACGAATGAAGTGTAAGTAGGTACGCAAGAGCGGTACACGAGAGCAGAGGGTATAGAGTTGTTGCATGCCGTTGTGCAATGCCTGCTTGTTGCTCGTTTTGGCAGGTTGGCGCAAGGCTTCATACTTTCGTGCTGCCCCGGCTTCCCCATAGCGGGACAAAAATTGAAACGCTAAGACCGCCCCAAGAAACAACAGCGTCGCTCCGCCAAGCAGCAGGGAAAGCCACTCAAGATTCATCGCCATCCCCCCAATTACACAAAAACGCCTCGAAAGCTGCCTGGTCCGGACCGGCAAGCCGCTCGGCAATCTCTTTGCGGCTTTGTTCGGACAACGGATGAACCGCGACATAACGGCCGTCCCGATATTCAATGACATTTCGCGCTTCATACAGTTTCCGATCCGTGGAGCGATGGAAGTAGTCCGTCACCGTCTCCATAAACGCATCCATCTTCTCATCCAGCGTCTTTTTCTCGCGAAAGTCTGTCCGGTAAGGCATTTCCTGTGCAAGCGGTACGCATTCCGTGATGCGCTCGATATAGCGGCGACCGTCCGCATCCCGTTTTAAATGAATATCGAAGTTGATGACGCTGACCACTTGCTGTTCTGCCACCTGTTCATTGGTAAACACGCCGGTTTTGAGCAATGAATTGCGCAAGGACAACACCAAATCGCGAAACGTTTTGGCGTGGTGGGTAAACAACGTAAAAAGTGAAGCCACTTGCGCCATTTGAATCATCCAGGCCGCTACCGGGTCGGTCGCCACCTCACCCAAAATGTTGACCGAGCCGTCCGTTTTTTTCTGTATATCCAGCCCGGCCTGACCGGAGATCGTTTCAGTTTCCCGAAGGCTGAGAATATTACGATTCGGATAAATTTTGCGCAGTTGCAGTTCAAAGCTCATCTCTTGAACGCGAATCGGGAGCAGGGCGGATATATGACGCACCATGGCCATAAGCAGCGTCGTTTTCCCGCTGCCTTGCGCGCCAGTTATCGCCGTAATGCGCTCTCCCATCACAAGATAGCGAATCAGAGCAATCGGCAGTTCCGCATGTTCATCGCGAATCAGCTGTTCCAAAGTGGCATTTTGCACATCAAATTTGCGCACAAAAAAAGCCCACGACTCGGCAAATCGGGGGCGCAGCACCACGACACGAGAACCGTCGGCCATTTCATTCACCTTGTATCCGGTCGTTTCGGACAACTGGCCGGGAAAATTATGCTTGTAGATGTTTTGGCATACGCGCCGCAGTTCCAGTTCCGATCCAAAGGAGAGGAAACTAAGGTGGATGGATTTCCCCTCATAAAAAACCCACACACTATCATGCGCCCGCGGCACCTCACCGAGTTGAACATCCCCGTCCCAATCCCATGTTTCTTCCCATACGGAAGGCGGCAAACCGGACACTCCGCCGGACACGCCGTCAATGCGCATATCGCGCAGTTCGTCCACGACACTAAAGCCTTTGTAGTGCTGGTAAATGCGCTGCACCACGATTTGAAGTTTATCCTCATCCGATAGCTGGACGTCCTCTTGTTCATAAATCTCGCCGATCTCCTCAGACGTAATACGGTAAGACAGCTCCTGTTCTTCATGGGCATTCGGCTTGGGCCGATCCAGATCATAGCGGCGTATGAGTTCACTAAGCGCATGATAGCCGTGACGTTTTTTGTATACATGAAGCAAGATGTCAAACCGATCCTGATGCGACAACGATTCAGGGCGATCAAACGGGATCAACCGGTTCAGATGTTCATGATCCAACGTATAGTGCTGTGCAAGCAAATCGGTTATATATTGCTTGACATACATTTTGTCACGCAGATCACCAGACGTGCATCCGCGCAGCGCTTTTTTCATCTCGGCCCGCTTGTTTTTCCGTCGCCGATACTCTTCTTCTGATAGACCGTAATCCGTCAGATTGGCGCTTATCACGTCATGCAGTGCTCCTTTGACGTATTCTTCCATCGCCTTCAACGTGTACACCGGCGCTTCCTGCTGGCGTTCCGGCAAGGTTCGGCTCATGCGCAAATACAGGAACAATACGCCAATCAAGACAATGCCTCCGATTAACAGACCATGTAACACGCCCATCATATCGGGGTCTCCTTCCCGCCGAAAAAGGCATTGTGCAAGCCCGTTTGTTCAATCAACGCCTGTGCCAACGCTCGCACGTCTCGCATGAACAGATAGTTTTCATGTTCCCGCTGCACTTGCCTATTGCGATACATGTAAGAAATCGCCTGCCCGTTTTGTCCATCATCCAACCACCGTGTATTGTAACTGACCGAACATGTTTGTAAACGCCGTCCATAAGGACGCAACAAATTTTTATGGGTCAAAGATGAGTACCGATCATATTTTCCGAATACGAGCACATGCTTTTTAGTTGCGAGCATCGCTTGAAGTTCATCCATCCGAAAAAAACGATGGACAGCCAACCGATTTTGCGGGAGGCACACCACCAGCACATCCGCCAGCCGCAGTAAACTGTTGGTCCATTCCGATGAATTTCCGCTGCCGCCATCCACAAACACAAGATCATACATCCGTTTCGCCATGCTTAGCAGCGATTCCATCCAAGGCGTGGCCATGTCAATAAAACGATCATCCGGCTTGCTTGAACCCGGCAGCAAGTCGAGCCTGTCCTTTAACAAAGGCAGCGTGTAATCCCGAATCATGTTGGGTTGCAATTTTCGGTTTTGCAGCAGTCGCAATAACGCATCTACCCCCATATTGACTGAGACATCCATGTCCATCTCCCGAGAGGCATGCGTTTGATAAAAGCATTGCTTCAAGGCGATATCGTGACTTTCACAATGACCCAGCAGCAACATATGTGCCGAATACTCCAGTCCCATGACCGAGGCAGTCGCTGCCAGATTGCTCGTTGTCCCGGTTCCCGATACCGGACTCCAAAACACGATTGTATGTCCCGTCACCGTGTCCCCTCCTTTTCTCAATCATTTTGATCAGCTTGATTAGCGACGGAAGGCAGCGCGTTCTTGGCGAAGTCGCTTCCATGCCCTGCGAACGGTTTTGTCGTCCCAATCAAACAACTGTTGTGCCATCTCCCATATCGTGCGGCGGTACGTTCCCGATAGTCCCTTCACATCGATGCGGCCATGATGCTGGTTTTCCAGCTCGGCGGATACATCACGCTCATCCAGCGGAAAACGAAAAACCGCTTCCTCCCAGCGAATGGTCTGCTGAGCAAAGGCGGAATCGAGATACGCTTCGGAGATGGTCAGAGGAACAACGGATAGCATCATCTTGTAAAACGATACCGGTTGATTCTGTGCTTCATGCAAGCATAACCGCTGCATCAATTCGACATTTCGCTGCATGGTCAATCGGTTGAAATTGCTGCACCAGATCCGCTTGTCGTAATGGGGTAACTCCCGCCCTTTGACCATTTCGGTATGGTCGGTGTCCAGCAGCATCACATCGTAATCCATGCCATTTGCTTTCTGATACAAGTATCGTTCCATCTGCGAATACAAGATAAACCCACAGGCCACGTCCACACCTTCAAACTCGTAGAGCGGGGCGCGTAATTCTTCCTGCGGCAAATATCCCTGTGTCGTTTGTGCGAGAGTGGAGTCCACCACCAGCACCTTGTAATCCATTGCGGCCAGGAGTTTGCCAAGCAATAACAGCACATGGCTTTTATCCGGCGCTCCTAAAAATACAATCTTTTTCATGGTTCCTCCTTATTGATTGAAGATATCTGAATAATCCAGGTCCGTTTCTGACTCTGGCTCGGATGCAGGCGGTGGTTCGGGCAACGTCGCTTCGGGCGATTCTTCTTCTACCACGACCGGAAGGGAAGAAGGCGGCCGTTCATCTTCTCCTTTCACCGACTCTTGGTCATCCTGCTCCGGGAAACTAGGGGGCTGCGGCATTTGCTGAGCGGCATTGCTTTGCTGTGTTGCGGCCCGTTCATTCATGAGTTGTTGCTGCACGGTGACATTGCCGTACATCACCCGCATTTTGTCCGCTTCGCTCATTTCATTCAGGTTGCTTTCCAACCTTTCGCGTTGCTGACGAGCCAGCTCAGTAGAAACCTGCTCAACCAGGTTCGGGTTTTGCTCCAATAAATCCAACACCATCGGATTGGCCGGATAAGTCGCCGTCGCTGCCTCTTGCAGTCCCGGTTCGATATAGGGCACCGCGTATAATCTTGCGCCTTGCAGATAAGCATCGATGATCGCGCTTGATGTGAGCAGCAGGTCGGTTTCATTCATCTCCAGCCAAATGACGGTTCCCTCGCGATCAAGCACCTGCTTTTTGGCAAGCACAACGAAATCTTCGCCAGTCGGGAAGTTGATCCTCACATCGATATACTGTGCTTTTCCCAGATGCGACGGAAGCTGAATGATTTGAAACTCTTGTGTCCGCACATCCTTGGCAATCGGGTTGCCCTCATACAGCACAGAAGCAAGAAGCGGCATTCCCGGGCGAAGTTCAACTTTGGCGTGTTTACCGACCGCCTCTTCCTCCTTAGCGATCATTTCGGGCGAAACCAATGCGGTCGGCAGGGTCATCGCCGTGACGTCTTCCGGTTCGATCTGCTCACCGGCCGGAATGGTTCGAGCCACAGTCCATACCGTTTGCAGCGATTCTTCTTTAGTCGCTGTTAACTGTTCTATTTGCCTCTCATAATGGGCGATCACTTCCTGATGTTCCTGCTGTTGTTCAGCTTGTCTCATCAAGTGAAAAATGACAGCCGACACGAGCAAAAGAATGCCGAACAAAATGGCAGCGATCACCAGCATCTTGCGATGACGATAGATCCAAGACATGCTCACGACTCCTTTCTATACCAAATGAATTTCAACTTTCTTCCTTCTCATTGCTTTTATGCTTTGCTCGACTTCTTTTTCTTCGTTCCTCTTTAGCTGTGTTGGAACGCTCCGATTCATCTTTCGGTTCTCTGCGGTCAAAACCGGGCCTTTCTTTCATTAATCGTTCGTATTTCCGCCATTTACCTTCCGTAAAGAGCATCTCCGTCACCTCCTTGTAGGCACAAAAAAACTCCCTTGCAATGGAGAGTAAGGAATGGCTATTTTTTGTTCATGTTGCTTAAGATTATCTTCCATGTTCGCGCTGCCGCTTGCGATACCAGCTTTCAAGCAATTGGACAATAAGGTCCTCCTTTTGTTTTTCAGTGAAATTCTTAGGGAAAAAGCGATCAATGCGCTCCCGCTGAATGTGCATTTTTTCCCTCTGATTGGGCTTTTCCTCCGTCAAAATCGAGAAGATAACATCCATATTGAGCCGTCCGCCCTGACTCAGTTTCTTCATACGCAGCGCCTGTGACAAAGAAGGCGTACAGTCTTCGGACTGTATCGTTTCATAAAGGTCTTGCTGCTCTTTTTCGGCCAAGTAAGACAACTCAACAGCCGGATTAAACGCGATCCGTTTTTCATCTACCATTTCAAGAATGGAAGGGATCAAATGAGTCAAGCGAATATACCGCTGAATTTGATTGCGACTTTCTCCAACTTGATCTGCTAGCAGTTCATCGGAACGTTTTTGTGTCCCAACTTGGGACACATTTTCTTTACTTGGTCTGCCTGCCTGTCTTTTCATCGCCTCCAGCTTCATCTTATAAGCAAACGCCTTCTCGCTAGGCGCGATATGCTCCCTTTGCAGGTTGCTGTCCACCATAATAATGGTCGCTTGATCGTCGTCCAGTTCGCGGACGATGCAAGGCATCGTTTCCATACCCGCCAGCTCGCTCGCCTTTTTCCGCCGATGTCCGGCGACCATCTCATAACCGCCATCTGCCTTCGGACGTACTAGTCCAGGAACCAATACACCGTATTGCTTCACACTATCTGCCATTTCCAGCATCGCTTCATCCGCCTTTACTTTGAATGGATGATCGGGGAAATCGCTGATCTCTGACAACGGGATGTCCATCACTTTTTCCCGCTGTGCATCGGCGCGGCTCTCATCGGTCGAAAACAAATCATCGACTGTGGTCAGCTTGATGCTGGCGCGTCTGTCGTCTTTCTTTGCCAATACCCTTCACCTCCTTTGTAAATGCCGCATACGCTTCGGCTACTTGTCCGTTCGGATCATGCTTATAAATGCTCTTCCCCTTGGCGCTCGTTTCCGCCGCACGGATGGAAAGCGGAATTTCCGTTTGAAACACACGCAGCTTGTCTCCATAATCACGCCGAAGAACAAAGGAAATATCCTTGGCAAAGTTGGTCCGGCTGTCCACCATCGTCAGCAGCACGCCATCTACCAGCAACTTCGGGTTGATTTGGCGTCGGACACGGGAAATGGTTTGCAAAAGCTGCGTCATTCCTTTCGCCGGTAAATAATGCGCCTGAACCGGAATGATGACGCTATCAGCGGCCGCCAGTGCATTGATGGTCAACATGCCCAAGCTGGGCATACAGTCAATAAGGACATAATCATAGTCCTTTTTCACCTTGTCTATATAGGAGCGCAAGATCGTTTCCCTGCTCATTGTATTGACAAGCGAGACTTCAACAGCAGACAATTCGATGTTACCGGGCATTAGGTCAATCCCTTCGGGATGGTGCAAAATGCCTTTTTGGGGCGGATACGATTCTTCCAACATATTTTTAACGAGCAGTGTAGCCAAAGAAATTGACAAATTATCCGGTTCGCGGTAACCCAACGCATCTGTCAAATTGCCTTGTGCATCCGCATCCACTAGAAGAACCTTTTTACCTTCAGTCGCCAAGCCAATACCCAAATTAACAGCCGTAGTCGTTTTGCCGACACCGCCTTTCTGATTGGCAAGAGCAATCACCTTCGTCATTCGCTGTTCCTCCTTTCATGAAAAATGCCGGCTGCCTGAGAGGGACAACCGGCTCTTTGAAGAAATATCTATATAAAAAGAGAACGCCCCGATAAGGACGCTCTCTTGGATATTCTTGTTTTCAATTAAAAATCACTAGGTGTATCTATCCATTCCAAGTCGAGAACAATAGAAACCTCGATTTTATCGTTTAACACCTTATTCCTGTAGTCCTTTCCATTAGTCGTAAACGAAGCATACTTTGCAGAATACTGATAATTCAGTACTTCTACGTATCGTCTCGACATATTCCTATTACGCACTCCACATGACTCGTCTGCGGAAACATATCCACCGGCTGTACCCACTCGACATCATATCCGCCGTCCAGCAGCACCTTGCAGTCCTTGGCCAGGGTGGACGGATTGCAGGAGACGTAGACGAAGCGCTTCGGGCGAGTGCGCAGCACCGTCTCCAGGAAGCGCGGGTCAAGGCCCGTGCGGGGCGGATCGGCGATGATCACGTCCGGCTTCATGCCGTCCTTCACCCAGCGCGGCAGCAACTCCTCGGCTTGGCCGACATGGAAGCTGGCATTGTCGCGGCCATTGCGGGCCGCGTTCTGCTTGGCATCCTCGACGGCTTCCGGAATGCTCTCGATGCCGCGCACCTCCTTGGCATATGGCGCAAGCCACAAGCCGATCGTTCCTGTTCCGCAGTAGGCGTCGATCACCGTCTCATTGCCGGTCAGAGCAGCGGCCGCCCTCACGGACTCATACAGCTTGACGGTCTGCTGCGGGTTAAGCTGGAAGAAGGCGCGCGGCGACAAGGAGAACTGCAGATCGCTCAGCGATTCCTCCATCGTCTCGGCTCCCCATAGCGTCATGGTCCGGTCTCCGAATATAAGCGAGGTTTTCTTCGGATTGATGTTCAGTGCAATGCCGCTCACCTCAGGCATCGACAACCGCAGCAGCCGGATGAAATCGTCCTGTCTCGGCAGCTTGCTTCCCGCAGTGACCAGCGTCACCTGAAGCTCGCCGGATTGGAAACCGTGACGCACAACAATGGTCCGCACACCGTCTTTCGTTCCGTTCTCTTTATATAGAGGGATTCGCAGCTCCTCCAAGACAGACTTCACCTTTTCTACCGCTTCGTTCACCTTCGGATGCTGGATCGGGCAGCCGCTAATATCGACGATGCTGTGGCTGTCGGCTTCATACAGGCCGGCGATGACTTCTTGATCACGCCGCTTCAGCTGCAGCTGGGCTTTATTGCGGTAGTTCCACGGATGCTCCATGCCCAGCATAGGCTTGAAGCGAAAATCCTCGCGGCCCGTATACCTGCTGAACGCCTCGCGAATGATATCCGTTTTGGCCTGAAGCTGTCCTTCATAGGAGATGTGCTGAATCTGGCAGCCTCCACATACGCCAAACACCGGACAAGGCGGCTCGATCCGGTAAGGCGAGCGCTTCTCCACCTCAAGCAGGGCAGCCTTAATGAACTTGGGCTGGACCTCCTTCACTTCGGCCTTCACGACTTCATCCGTGATCGCGCCGTCAATGAACACGGCTTTGCGGCGGAAATACCCGACGCCTTCTCCGTTGATTCCGAGACGTTTGATCGTAACGACAATGACGTCGCCTGCGCGAAGCTCATCGGCATGCTCCCGTCCAGCCGGGCGCACACGCGCTTTATACCCGCGGGAAGCAGCAGTAGAAGCGATGTTCCGTCCTTGACGGGAGTCTGCGGCAGACCCGGCCTGTCTTCCTTGACGCTTACCGACTCCAGATGAAGCCTGCCGCCCTTGAGGCGAGCCAGCTCCGGTTCCGGCATGCCGCCCTTGGCGCGCGTTAGCAGATGATGCGCCAGCAGTTGCGGCGCCAAGGCCCTGCGAGCGCCTGCTAGCTGCGCCGGCTCTCCCCCGGGACGTAGCCGGCCCTTTATCAGAAGACCCAGCTTTCGGTTGCCGGTTGTCCGCTGGTTTCCCCTTTTTCGAATAGGAGGTTCCTTTCCCACCCGACTCGCTGCCTTGCCGGCCGCTGCGGTGAGAAGATTTCGTATATTCTTTCGCTCCGCTGCGGGAGCGTTGCTCTTGATCCATCGTTATCACAATCTCCATCCTTCAAGATTATCGAGTCCACTATACCATGTCCAGCCCCTGCAATGCCATGTCCGGCCGAATTTGTGGCCAGCACAGGCAGCGCAGCATCTTGCCCGGGTAACAGACCAGAGGGTTGGAAGGATGGAGCGTGATCATGAAACGGCTCGGCAGGTGCCTCATTTCCCTAAAGTCTATCCCAATCTTCCGCATAAAAAAGGCCCGCCGCAGCACTTAGCCACAGGCGGGACCTTCATCCAATATAGGTTGTGCGCTTTATGCCTCAGCTCTGAACGCCAACAATCCGGTGTTCACATTGCGGCACCATGCCAGGGCACGCGACGGATCGCCCGCATCCTCTCCCCAGGTCAGCTTATAGCGGAACTCATAGAAACCGCCCACCGTTGCCTTGAAGTTGGTTTCCCAGAAGTTGTTGAGCACCCAGGCGTAGAGCACAGGAGTTCTCTTCTGCAAGTCATCGTGCCCCATAACCAGTCTCGCTTCGTGTTGAAGCGGACCGCACTGGATGAGCGGCGTATCCGGAGTGGCAATGGCAAGCCCTGCCTCAGCATCCGGCGCAACCAAAGCCAATCCCTCCTGAATGCAATAGAAATCCGACAACGTGCCGGGCAGCTGATCGATCCATGGACGAATCGGCGTGCCGCTTTTATCAAGCCAGACGCTATTCTCGGCCGAACTCGACGGCGCGCGGAACGGCAGTGCAATATAGACATTCTCCGGCTCCCATATACTGTCCTTATGCATGCGAATCGCAACTTCCACTCGCGGACGGGTATGGTGCACCGTCAACAGCACGGAGTAATGGGACATGCCTTCTATGCCATAGATCAGCTCCACCGTAGAAGATAAGGCTCCTTCAGCAATCCGTTTCGTTTCCTGCAGTTTGCCAGTATGGCGCTGAACATTCAGGCCTTTGCGGTTGCGGCCCATGACCGTCCGTGTTGCCCGCATCCGTTCCGGATTGTCAACCGGCGTCACTTCATAGATCGGTGTGAACGCCCGATGCGGATGAGAAGGATCTATCAGGTCCAGTCCGCGGACGCGGTCATGCCACTTGACGATACCTTCACCTTCGGCCCATTCGATCCGCACATAAGGTGAGGAGATGGAATGAGCGTCGATGCTGAACGCAGGGTCAAAAGTCTGGCTGCTTGCAGCCAGCGGCGGAATATCATGAACGCCATCCAGTCCCCGCAATCGAGTATTGCTCACCCTCCCTGCGGGTGCCGGGGCTGCGCCATCATTCAGCTTAATCTCGTACATCTGCTCCGAATGCGCCGGAACAATGGCCGATATGCATACCATATACCCTCGGCTGGTAGAGACCGTTTCGTAAGGCATGATCTTGCCGGTAGCCGATTCGACAACAGTAAAGCCTTTCTTCAGCAGCTTCGACACTTCCCACTGATCCACCGGGAGCTGCACGATATCTGCAACCTCCACAGCTGCGGGATTGATCACCTTGTACGTCAGCGCGCGATTCGGGGCCATCAGCTTCTCCCCGCGCGCAACCGTGATCTGATCAAGCGCCCGGTATATCCGCTGATGCGCTTCCGAGGCAAACTGCTCCTTCCGAGCCCCGAGCGACTGGACATAAGGGTTCCAGGGCTCGCCGACCGAAGTGTGATAACCCCAGGTATGTTCGGCGTACATCGCCAAATTGTATTCCATCTCAGTCAGCTCCGCCGCCTGAACCTGCTTCCCTTGCGGATCAAGCGCTTTCACAACGCGCAGCGTTCGCTGGGCATCCCGGAATAACTGGGTGTGCATGGCCGTTGATGCTACGCCGTCCGACCACCAGTCCGGCCAATCGCCGCGATACACGGGGATCTCCGTCCCCAATTGCGTTTCTGTTTCGCGCACCGTACGAAAGAATTCATGCAGCGTGGTCATTTCCAGCTCAATCTGGTGTCCATGCCGGCGGTTCCAGCGCTCCACAAAGTCGGTAACCTCCGCATTTGGCGGGGCATTGTCCCATATGAGGCCTGATACCATGATCGGAACGAACGGATAAGGATACCCTTCCTCCTCCAGACAGGCGACATAGGCCTGAATCCGCTGTTCGGCCACTTCCCACGCGCGTTCGTCCGCGCCGTACACATTCAACCCGTCCTCCCGCATCGAATAAGACAAGAGCGCATTCGGCGACAGGCCAAGATCATTTCCGAGATGATAATGATCCCCGTTCCAGACGAGCAGCCGCTCGCCCTTGGCGGTTTCCCACCAGAACGGCATTTGCTTGCGGCCAAGCGGGAACATGCCATGGTGGGTGTGAATGCAGGTAAACAGGTTGTCGATTCCCGCATTCAGCAGACTTTGGGCATACCCCCAGCTAAAGCCGTTGATGTCAGCATGCATGGCGCTGTCGACCTTCACCCCGATGGACTTCCCGTAATCGGTTGCCCGCCGCAATAGCCGCTCCATAATATCGGTGTCGATCAGCTCTGTCATATGCAGATAGGACCCTGACAGCTCGATCCGGCCGGATGCGACCGCCGCTTCGAACCTCGCCACCCAGTCCGCACCCGCCTGTTCGAGGAACCGTTCCACAGCCCAGAACGTCTCGCATGTCCAGCGAAATCCCTGACGATCCCCGTTGCCAGCCGCCTCCGCTTCGCATAGCTCAATCGCCTGCTTGATGAAGTCCACATGATACGCTTCTATCTTCTCCTGCCTGTCGGTATAACCGATGTCCGTATGCGAATGATGAATGACGTACATTTTAAAAGGTCGTTTCATACAATCAACTCCCATCTTATAATGGAGAACGCAGTTGCTTGCGGTAGGCCGCTGGCGGCAGCCCGCGTTTGGCTGCGAACACCTTCGTAAAATAATGCACAGACCCGAAGCCGACCTGCTCCGCGATGGCATGGGTCGTTAAATCCGTGTTTTTCAGCAAGTAATGCGCCTTCTTCAACCGTTCGCTTGTGACATAATCACCGAAGGACATGCCCGAATGGCTGCGAAAAATACGCGTCAGCTGCCTCCCTGAAATATGCAAATATTCGGCAACCTCCTCCAGACGCAGCGGGCGCGACAGATTGTCCCGGATATACAGGCTCGCCTGGCGGAACAGATGCCGGCCGCCGTCATGCTCGGCCGCACCTCCCTCTTCCGGGAGATCCGCAGCGAACAGGGCCGGCAGCGAGAGCAGCAGGCTCTTCGCCAGATCCGGCGCGATCAGCCGCAGCAGCGAAGGCGACTGCTCGGCCTGCAGCCAGAGCGCTTGCCAACACAGCGCGGCTGGCGTATTCCAGGCCGACTCGGCCAGGAACGTCTCGGTGCTGGCGAGACGGCGGAACAAGGCGGTCATCTCAGGCGACGACTGCGTCTCATCCAGCTCGAAGCCCACCCACAGCAGCGCCATGTCCGGCTCGCTCACGATCTGATGCCAACGATGGGGCCGGGACAGGAAGAGTGTACCTGCCCGCAGCGGATATTCAGCCTCGTCCTCACGATACACGCCGCTGCCGTCCACGACGAAGCAAGCCTCGAAGAAGGAATGATGATGCCGCATGTTGGTATTGTGCGACAGCGAGGAGCCCCAATAGTGAATATAGAAAGCCGCATTATCCGCTTGGATCGTGCTGACCGCCGTATTCAGCAAACGATTGCTTTCCCGGCAAGTGAGCGCGGTCAGCGCATTGCGAAATCCGTTCATCATGCTCCTCCCTTCTCCCCTGAACTGCGGTATTGTCCGACTACATAATCCTTGATTCCCCGGAACGTACTGAGCAGCGTATCGGGGCTTTTCGTTATAACCGCGTTGATGGCGCCTCTTTCCAGCTCACATGCCAGCGCCGGTACAAAGAGCGGGGATGCGTTTGCGATTTGTCCTCCCAGCACGTATGCCTCCGGATTAAACGCCCGCGTATACCGCACGAGAACCGCCCCGAGCGTGTGCCCGAAGTGCTCGAACAGCGCGCAGGCGCTGCGCTCCCCCGACTCGGCAAGCGCAGCCAGCTCCTTGACGTCCAGCGTGTCAACGTCGAAGCCGAGGCTGCGGGCGCAATGCAGCATACCGCGCCTCGAGATACAATCATCCACGATGCCGTCTTCCCACGGCGCGTTGTACAGCCAGCCGTTTGCCGGTACGCCATCCCCCTCCCGGATCACAGCTCCGTCCAGAATGAACCCGGTCCCGAAGCCAGTGCCAAGGGTCATGCAGATTGTCCTCTTATAAGAGGCGGCTGCTCCGTACACCGCCTCCCCCCGGGCAAACAGATACGCATCATTTTCCATAAAAATTCGCCCAGAGCGAAACCCCATACGCACAAGCTCCGGATCATGGTCAGCCCGGTCGGCTAGCTCATCCCGTACGTTCACGCCATACAGCGCATCGAACTTGCCCAGACCTTGCAAATAACTGATGCCCGATTCATAATCGAACGGTCCCGGGAAGGCCAGCCCGATGCCCTGCACCCGTATCCCGTTCTCTCCGGCCACAGCTTTGGCCCGTACGGCCAGCTCCTTCACGGCGGCATGCAGCTGATCGAGCACCGCATCTCGCGCTCCTTGCGCGTTCGTATTCCTATACAGAAGGGTCTCTTTAGCGACCTCGCCGTTTCCCCATACCGCGGCTCCCTTAATGAAGGTGCCTCCCACGTCAAGCGCCAGCACACAATCCCGCATCGTCCTTCGCTCTCCTTCGTGCTTTCATGAATGGGCCGTTATGAACGCACAGAGGCCCTTATCGTTGCCAGTGTCTTCCCCCGCGACGGTTCGCCTGGACGGATCGTATAGACCCCCACGGCCGCAGGAATGATGAACGTCTCGGCATACCGGACAGTGAAGGGTTCGAATGCGCCAGAAGGGCTTTCCACAATGGCCTCGTCGCCTTCCACGAGGTTAAGCATGTGGACGCTTCCCTCTGTGTGGTGCTCTACCGGGACAGAGAACCAGTGCCGCCGCGTCTCGATGAATTGCGACTCATGCAGTCCGGTTCGCTCCTCCACCCAGCCATCCCCTTCGGCCACCCGTTCAATCCGGTTCACCAGCTGTTCGTCCACCCAGTTTGCCGTTCGATCCCGCGCTACATTACACTTCCCGTGCTCCAGATGTACCGGGCGCGGCTTGCCATCGAGGCCAAGGCGGCCCCAATCCCACAGCTTAAATGTAAAAATATACGGTGTAGCGCTGATCTCCAGCACCATCGCATTGCGGCCCGAGCAGTGGATGGTCCCCGCCGGTATGAGGAAGTGATCATGCTTCTTCGCAGGCATGATATGGATATAGTCTTCCGCCGCAAACGCCGCGCCGCCGCGCTGCGCCTCCTCCAGCTCCGCCATCATCCGGTCAGCATCCACCCCTTCGCGCAGACCGAGGTAGATCTTCGCGTCCGGCATAGCGTCCAGCATATAATAGCTTTCATCCTGCGTGTACGACAGGCCAAACGTTCGCTGCATATACTCTGCGGTCGGATGCACCTGCAGGCTGAGATTCTGCCCGCCCATCGTATCCAGAAAGTCGAAGCGGATCGGAAACTCCGCACCGAACCTGGCATAGACCCGCTCGCCGAGCAGCGCTTGCGGCTGAAAGAATACCAGATTGACCGCCGGAGACTCCAGGCGAATACCGCCGTATTGAAAATACAAGCTGTTCTCCTCCGGCACGCCGTCGAATGCCCAAGCGTAAGGATGTTCCCGTTCCGGCAGCCCCAGCTTCTCTTGCATCCAGTCCCCTCCCCAGACGCCGGGGTCAAAATAGGGCACCAGACGAAACGGCCGCTGCGCCGTATATGACAGGCCGAACATGAACGCATTCCAGGTCACGGCTCGCGGATCGTTCCTCCGGTTGGTATCCAAATAGTAATCAATCCGGGCCTCCTCCGCCAGCCTGCACTTCAAGCGATCCGCCGTCCGCCATTCGATGAAGTAGCCGCGCTTGTATTTGCGCAGCACATCCTCATCCTTATTGTCCGCCCGCCAGTTGCCCATCTCCTTGCTGCGGTAACGAAGCTGAATCTCCCAGCGTGCAAGATCGGCATAGACCAGCACATCCCCCTCGGCCATCAGCGAGGCGCCGAATCCAAGGACAAGGACGATGCCTGCCTCGATATCAGCAATGCGCTCACGCAGCCGGCGGACAAGGGACGGATCGTAGAAATCCTCGATCTGAAATGGCGCCATACGACCGAAGACGCGATCCTCGGTTAGATAGGGAGCCACGCGCTGCTCCAGTTCTTGCGTGGATAAGGCGGCTTCCTCCGCCTCAAACACCGCTTGCAGCGGAAGAGAAGCACCCAGACCTCGCGTCACTTCTTCTGTCCGCACACCGGGATAGCATTCGATCACAATTACGGCCTTCGTTCTTCCAGCCACGCGCCGGGCCAGCTCTTGGCCAATCTGCTCATAGCCTTGCCAGGCCTCCTGCTCGCAGTCCGGAATGACAACGACCGGTTCCTTGTTGTATTTTACAGACACCTCGCTCCCCCTTCGCGGTTTATTCCCCCTTATCGTACACGGAATCGAAGGATTCGTCTTTGTGATATCATGCCTTGTTTATTGCAATATTCGGACATGGCGGCGCAAGTTGATGATCGACGACCTCATGCAGCTTTAATCAAGCGCAGGGCGCTGCGCATTAGTTGTGTAGAGATATCAGGACACTCCGGCTGATCCTGACGTTGTTGCATCCTATCAGCCCGCACACAAAAAATCCCGCCTCCAAGGACGGGATACTTGTACTCACGATGATGGATGAATAGGATTCAATTCCTCGATAACACCTTCCTCGGACAGGACAAGCCGCCAGGCCTGGTTCATGTCCTCGATCAGCGCCTCGGGATCTTCCAGTCCGATGTATAGCCGGATGATGGACGGGTTCGTTCCACTCGTATTGCGCTCTGGCGGGGTCGTGCCAACGGTGACCAGGCTTTCGTAACCGCCCCAGCTGACGCCAATCCGGAAGTAGCCCAGCGCATCTGCCCAGCGCTTCATCGCATTCACTGGCAGCTTGGATTCAAAGGAGAACAGGCTGCTGAATCCATCCAGCTGCCTGCTCGCCAGCTCATGCTGCGGGTGTGAGCGAAGGCCCGGGTGGTTCACCCGGTTCACCAGCGGATGCTGCTCCAGATAGGACGCCACGGCGAGGCCGTTCTTCTGATGGCGTTCCATCCGCAGCGGCAACGTGCGCAGCCCGCGTATCATCAATGACGCCGTATGCGCCGTCATGATGCCGCCGAGCAGCATGTAGCCTCTGCGCTCGATCGTATCGACCAATGCATCGGCGCCAACAACGGTACCTCCGAGGCAGTCACTGTGTCCGGAGAAATATTTGGTCATTGAATGCAGCACCAGATCAATGCCCATCGTAAGCGGCCGCTGAAAGCACGGGGTTGCCCAGCTGTTATCGATCATCGTGATTACGCCAGCTTGCCGTGCAAGCTTCGCCACGCCAGCCAGATCCTGAAGTTCGAATAGGCCCGAAGTCGGGCTCTCCAGATAAATCACCTTTGTGTTCGGCTTCAGTGCGTGCTCGAAATCGGATAGCCGGCTGCCGCCAACATACGTCACCTCGATTCCGAACCGCGTCGCCAGCTCGCCAAGAAATTCCCTAGTGGGCCCGTACGCCCGCTCGACACAAATGACATGATCGCCTGTGCCAAGCAGCGCATGCAGGGTGCTTGCGATCGCTGCCATCCCGGAGGCGAAGCAGCGCGCCTTCTCTCCCTGCTCCAGCTGGGCAATTTTCCGCTCCAGAAATTGAACCGTCGGATTGTTGCCCCGGGAATATACCGTTGCAGCCAGTACATCCTCCATCGCATGATCGAACGATGCATGATCTTCAAACGCAAACAGGCTGCTTGAATACACCGGGATGCTCACCGCACCATGATGCTGCCTATCGATTGTATCGTGAGAAACCTTCGTATGCAGCTGCTCGTCAAGGCTGCTTCTCTCCATAATCCATATCCCTCTATCCGTCTATGAAATTTATACCTGATTCATGTTGACCATTAGCCTTTCTCTGCCCCCTGTGTCAAACCGTCGACGATAAACCGCTGCGCGAAAGCAAACAGAACGACTGTCGGGATGACAGACAGCACTGTTCCGGCCGACATGGCGCCCCAATCGACATCAAATTTCATAATGAAGGAGTTCATCGCCACAGGCAGCGTCTTAAGCGCTTCGGTATCAATGAACATGACCGCCATGAACAGCTCATTCCAGTTCTGAACGAACGCAAATATAAAGGTTGATGCAATCCCCGGCAGCATGACCGGAATAATGACTCTCGCCAGTGCAGACAAACGCGAGCAGCCATCAATCATCGCCGCTTCTTCCAGGCTGCTTGGAACGCGTTGAAAGAATCCCCTCAGCATAATCGTCGAGAACGGAATGAGCATCACCGTATACATGATGATTAGCGACAGCCGGGTATTAATCAGATCCATACGGGCCATCATCAAATACAATGGCGCTAGCGACACAAAGCCTGGCAGCATCTGCGTAACCAGAAAGGCAAGCATAATCTGCCGGTGGCCTCTGAATTGAAACCGGGCCATGACATAACCGCTCAGAATGGCGATGACAATCACGATTGCCGCCGCCAGCAGCGAAATCATCAGACTGTTGGCGATATAAATATGGAACTTGGATATTCTGAATATGTTCACGTAGTTATCTAGTGTAAAGCGTTCCGGCCAGTAAGTGATCGGCAAGGCGAAAATATCCTTCTGCGGCTTCAGCGACGTAATGAAGATCCAGTACAACGGAAACACCATCACAATCAGATGCAGGCCGAGAAAGAGCAATTTCAGGCCTATCGGAGCAATAGAGCGCAGCTTCATTTTAAAAATCACCCGCCTTTTCCGATTTCGTCACAAACAGGTAGAACAAGGTGTATAGCAGCAAAATGCCAATCATGATGACGCCGATAGCGGAGGCCGCGCCATAATCGCCACCGTAAATAATTTTCTCCAGCATCAGCGAGGACAGAATATGCGTCGTGCCCGCAGGTCCTCCGTTCGTGAGGCCGTAGATGATCGTCGGAT
Organism: Paenibacillus sp. 7541; assembly: GCF_002276395.1. NCBI lineage: Bacteria > Bacillati > Bacillota > Bacilli > Caryophanales > Paenibacillaceae > Paenibacillus > Paenibacillus sp. 7541. The sequence goes on from NZ_NQLZ01000007.1 coordinate 47,075, forward strand.
CATTGAAAATCCAGATCGCCCGAAGCAGCGTGGTTGCAATAATCGTTGGCATAATATAGGGCAGTGTCACACTGAACAGCTTGCGGGCTGCACCCGCACCGTCCATGTCCGCCGCCTCGTACAAATCATGCGGAACAGATTGAAGCGCCGCCAGCAGCATAATGGCAAAAAATGCGATGCCATACCACACATTCGCCACGATAACGGACACCATCGCCCAATTCGGATCAGACAGAAACCCGATGCGCGTTTCGATCAGACCAAGCCGCAGCAGCAGGTCATTGATGACGCCAATCTGAGAATTGAACATCCATTTCCAGATCAGACCGATCAGAAAGCCCGACAGCGCCCAGGAATAAAAAATGAACCCCTGATAGACACCTCTGCCGCGAAACGGCTTACGCAGCACAAGCGCCAATGTCAGACCGATCAGAAACTGGAACACGAGCGAGAAGAACACCCAATAAGCACTGTTGCTCAGCGCCCGTATAAACTTGGCGTCCTGGAATGCGTCCGTGAAGTTGCGGAAGCCGATAAACCGGACATTCGTCAAATCATAGAGCACATAGTTCTGGAACGCCATGACTACACCTTGCAGAAAAGGATAAAACGTAAAGACAGCCAGCAATACCATCGTCAGAAGCAGGCTGAGCCATATAAACATCCGCTGGTTTCTCAATCCCATTCACCACCTTGGTCAGAACATGGCGGCCGGCCCGAACAGCCGGGCCGCGCATGTGTTCCCGCTCATTCCACCGGGCCCTTGCGTACTAGTTTTGATTCGCCTTCGCTTTTGTCCAGTATTCGTCCCACTGCTTCAGCGTATCTTCAATGGATACTTGGCCGAGCAGCATCGCTTGTCCGGATTCCATCGATACCGTTCCCCACTGCCCGTTAGCGGCATATTGGAACGGCGGTTTGAAGTTGATGAACGTATCCGGTTTATCCGTCATATCAAGCAGCGTTTTATACGGGCCAGCCTGGAAAAATTCGTCCTCCGCCGCCGACGTATGAATCGGAATCGTGCCATGGCTCTTCGACAGCGTAATATTCTCCTCCGGTGAGGATAAATACTCGATCAGCTTCCACGCCGCCTCTTTGTTCTTCGAATATGATGTGATGCCCCAGCCAGCTCCGCCAGCCGAGATGAGCGCTTTGCCGCTTGGCCCCGTCGGCATCGGCGCAGTCGCCCATGTGCCTTCGTCCATATTCTCCGTCAGCACCTGGATCACATCCGGGTCCTGAAGAATAAATGCCGTTACTCCGGAAGTGAATGCCTGCACCTGCTCCTGGAATCCCCAGGTGACCGAGTCCGGCGGCGAAGCTTCCTTGTACAGCTTCACATACAGCTCCAGTGCTTCCAGCGCCTCAGGGGAGGAGTAGATCGTACCCCCATCCTTCAGGAACATGGAATCTTCTATGTCAATGTTGTCCGCATTGTAGGTTTGAATCATCGTGTCAGGGACCGAGTTCGCTCCAGGTCCGCCCCGGAAGGAGAAGCCGTAACGGTTCTTCGCCGGATCGGTAATCGCAATCGCTGCGTTTACCAGCTCTTCATAGCTTTCCGGCACCTTGATTCCTGCTTCCTCCAGCCAATCTGCGCGATAGAACATCTGGCGCTGATAAAGGCCGTTCGGAATGAAGTAGAGCTCGTCGCCGACCGTCGCCACGGACTGGGCCGTGGATGTCATCGTAGCAAAATCGCTCCACTGCGCCGTGTACTCGCCCAGCGGCGTGACGTAACCGTTGTTAACGAACTCGGCCACATTCAGATCGCGCACTTCGAGAATATCCAGCTCCTGCTCGGCTACCAGCATCGTCCGGATTTTGTTGTCTGCCTGATCGAACGGCGGAGAGATAAGTTCAACCGTTATGTTTGGATGATCCGCCATGAATTTATCAATGCTTGCTTGCAAGATGGATGTACGAGCAGGGCTTGTCAAACTTTCAATGATGCGAAGTGTGATGCGCTCTCCCCCGCCCCCGCTATCGCCGTTACTGCCGCTTCCTGCATTCTGCTCCTGGTCTTTGCCGCCGCAGGCCGCAATCAGGCTGACCATACAGACAATGGCAAGCGCCGTCATTACCCATTTCTTCACGTCTTTACCCCACATATTACCCCTCCCGTATCGATAGAAGTATCATACTGTCTACCTGTATGATAGGTTAAATATAAGGGAACGACGTTTACATTGTCAACAAGAATGTTAGATAATGTTTCGTCGTGTTGAATTTTGTCGAATGTTTGCGTTAGGTTAAATGACATAAGAGTGACAAAGGAGATCAGGACTGCTCATATTTGCGAATCGCTTCTTCTACGATATCCATCATTTTATGGAACTCCCGCAGCGCATGCTCCGCATCATGGTTGACCAATCCTTCGAACAACGTGCGGTGAAAAGGGTAGGTGTCGTCAAACAGCTCCTTTACGCCGAATGGACCGGAGAAAAATTTGCCGTACAGCTCGGAGATCGACTCGAACACGCTGTTCAAGAGAGGATTGGCTGCAGCTTCATATATTAATTGATGAAATTCATAATCAATTGCCGCCGTATTCAGCCCTCTGCTCTTGAAGTCATCGTATTCCTCCAGGCAAGCGCGCATCTTGTCAATCATGTCACTGTCAATGTTGCGGGCGGCCAGTTCAACTGCCTTGCCTTCCAGTGCCCGGCGAACATCGAGCACATACAGCAGAAATTTCTTCTCGTTGTCGATTTTCACCGTGCCGCTGTAACGGAAGGAGCCGATATCCTTCACATAAATCCCCTTGCCGTTCACCACCTGAACAATATCCATCGCTTCCAGATAGCGCAGCGCTTCACGAAGGGAGGAGCGTCCGACACCGAATAGCTGGGTCAGTTCCTCCACAGACGGAAGCTTATCGCCTTCCTGCAAGTTTTTCTCTTCAATGTATTTCTGAATCTCTTCGGCAACCAGTTCATGAACATGCCGCTTCTGTATTTTTCGGTTCATTCTCGCCATCCTTTCCACCTATCAGATAGGTGAATGATATTGGATTTCCCATCGATTGTCAACTGCATCCATATTGGGCCCCTGCCTATCAGCCGCAACAGAATCGAGCTCATAAAAACATCCTGCATCTGACACAGATGCAGGATGAATTCATGAATCGCTGAGCGTTTCGGTTTATTGAATTGCAGAGACCAGCATCAACACCACGTCTCTGCGGGTTACAGCGCCATCGCCTGCCGGTGCGGCAGCTGCTTCATCGCCCGCCGCCGCAGCGATAATCGCCGCAGCTTCAGCCGCTGTCAACGTTTGCTTCGGACCGAAGGACGATCCAGCCAGCGTCTCCAGCAAGCCAGCTTCCTTCAAGGACGCTACGGCAGGCAGCGCCCAGGCTGGAATGCTGCTCTCATCCGCATAGCCTGCGGATGCTGCCGATCCGGCGATGTCGAACGCACGGCTGACCAGCACCGCAAATTCAGCACGGGTGACAGCCTGGTCCGGACGGAATGTGCCATCCTGATAACCGTTGACCAAGCCTGCGTCGGCAGCGGCCTGGATAGCGTCAGCATCCTTGTCATTCACAAGGTCTTTAAAGACGCTTTCTCCCGCTGCGCCATCCGTTGCGCCGCCAGCTTCCCCAGGAAGCGCAGCTCCCTTCAGGTCAATACTGCGTCCTTCCACAGCCGCATCCACAACATCAAGCTGCTCCAGATACTCGCGGAAGATTTCATAGTCTACAATATTCAGCTCATAGAAACGGTCAGCGTCCTTCGCTTGCTTCATCGCTCTGTAGAAGTCCCCGCCATCGGCCATGTAGGAGTTGGTAGCCACAATATAATATGCGTTAGGCTCCATATCTGTATAAGTGCCGTCCGCATTCTGGATTTGAACTTTCACGATGCGCTCGCCTTGCTGCGTTACGCTGCCGCTAACGGCGTCAATCTGTTCGCCCTGCTTCGTGGAATCATAGTAGAAGCGCATGCCCGATACTTGCGGGAAGCGTCCTTCCCCGTTTTCCACACCGCTAATACCGTTCTCCAGAGCAGCGGCGATCTCTGCACCTGTCATTTTCAGCGCCGACAAATTATTCGCAAACGGCATTGTCGTCAACAGATGCCCCAGCGTAATATCCCCGGCTGGAATCGAAGCACGGATACCTCCAGCGTTCTGAATGGTCACGTACCCTTTGACATCGTCTTCCTGCACGAGGCTCATCACTTTGGCGCGCATGCCGTCCGCGATCAGATTGCCGAGATTCGTTTCCTGTGTACGGACATTGCTGCGCTCTCCGTCCAGCTCAACCTCAGAGCTGGCCACCACGGTTTTCTTCAATTCTTCCAGTGCCGCTGCATACTCCTGAACCTTTGCTTCAGCAGCAGCATCGCCTTGGATGAGGAAATTGCCTTCATCGTCCTTGGCATCAAGATTGATCAGCTTATAGTCCCAATCCGTCAAAACACCATTCTCGTCAAACGTCACATCCAGTTGTCCCAAATTGACGTTGTATTCACCTGTCTGTACGATCAGAGTAGGTTCAGCATCCGCATGAAACACTTCCGCCTGATCAAGCTTCGTATGGGAGTGGCCGCCAACGATAACGTCCAGGCCTTTCACCGCTTTGGCAAGCTTGCGGTCTTCAGCATATCCGAGGTGAGTCACTGCGATGATTTTGTTAACCCCGGCTGCTTCAAGCGCATTCACCTGTTTCTGAGCCGCTTCCACTTCATATTCGAATTTGATATGGTCTCCCGGGGAGGCCAGTACAGCTGTTTCCGGTGTTGTCAGACCGATGATCCCTACCTTCTCGCCTTTCACTTCCTTGATCAGGGCAGGGTAGATTTCACCGGCATTGCCTGGAGTACCGATCTCTTCATTAGTGAATCCGTTCAAGGCAGGCTCGGCGCTAAAATCAACGTTCGAGCTGACGAACGGGAACTTCGCTTCCTTCACGAATTCAGCCAGCACCTCCGGCCCGCGGTCAAATTCATGATTGCCGAAAGTCATGGCATCGTATTTCATCAAATTCATAAAGTAAAGATCAGCAAGTCCATTATATTGATTGAAGTACAAGGTTCCGGAAAATACATCCCCGGCATCGAGCAGCAGCGTGCTGTCATTCCTTGCTTCGTTCACCGCAGTAACCCGGCGGGCTACATTGTCCAAGTGAGCATGGGTGTCGTTAGTATGTAAGATACGAAGTTCAAAACCTTGGGCTTCTCCTTCTGCTGCAAAAACACTTCCCGTACCCGCCGGCAGCAGGCCAACGACCAATAGCGCAGCAATCAGAAGTTTGCACAGTGGACGCTTGAATACATTCATGAATATAAATCCTCCCTATCAATTTATGTGGCTACCTATTAACTATAAATTTAATAGCTTTGCATGTAAATCCTCGTGTCACATCTAATCTTCTAAATTTTAGGATGACATTGACGAAATAAATGGGGACCGGGGCAGGGATATCCACCCTGTCCCGGTCCGTTCAGCGATCAACTCGGTTCACTGAAACCTCCCGCTCCTATCACAGGCTTCTCTTTATTTTCTCTTTGTTCTTTCTTGTTCTCTACTCCAGAAAGTCTAGCAATTTCAGCGTCCGATGGAGGACCAGCACGCCCTGTGCTCGCGTCACCTTGTCGAAGGATCCAAATTCGCTTCGCTGGTCGCCCTGAAGGATGCCAAGCCCTGCAAGGTAGCCGACGTCAGAGGCAGCCCATATCGGTATGAGTCCCTGATCACGGAAACGGCTCAGTGCACCGTTTGTATCTATGCCGGTGTCAGCCGCCGCTTCCTCCATGACACGAATCGCCCGGGCGGCCATAACCGCCATCTCCGCTCTCGTTAGACCCGAGTTCGGGGCGAATGCGCCTCCTGCGCCGCCTTGTACGATGCCGTATTGTACGGCCGCCGCAATTTCACCGGCGAAGCGGTCACTGCTGCGCACATCGGTGAATCCTGCGCTGCTCTTGGAAGGGGCAAGCCCCAATCCGTGGATCAGAAGCGCTGTAAACTCGGCTCTTGTCATTTCCCTTCCCGGGACAAAAGTCTCGTCGCTCATGCCGCTGACAAGCAGCCTTGATGCCAGAAGCTCGATCTCCTTTTGTGCCCAGTGACCGTTCGTGTCGGCGAAGGATTGCGTGTGCCGCAGCAGAACATACACACCCGAAGCCGCTGCGTGTCTGATCTCCACCGCCGGCTTCCCGCTGACCGTCACCCTTGACGAAGGCACAAACCGGAAGCTGTCGGTCTCCGGATCGTACAGCGCTGCGATGATGCCGCTTCCGCTCACACCGGAAGGAAGCGGAATGATCCGGCTGGCAACCGCCTTGCCGAAGCTGTCAAGCGGCTGCTCCTTCCCTTCTTCTCCAATCGCAACGCTGAATTGAAATACACCGTCTGTCAGTACCGATGCGCCGATGAACGCCGCCTTGTCCGCCACAGCAGCCGCTGTGACAGACCCTGCCGGTCCTACAGACACCTTCAGGTGAAGTCCTTCGCTTCCGCCAGACTGTGAATCAAGAGGAAGCGTGGCCAGCGGGATGCGGTAGGAGGCCAGCCCGGTCTCTACAACAAGCGCCGTCTCTTCCGCCAGCTCCAGAGCTTCGGCCAGCCGGGCTACCGGGATGTAAATATCGGCCGCGCGATTCAATTCAGCGGCGCTCACGATCAGCTCCTTCTGCTGGCGGCTTGCCACACTTTCCACCGCACGCCTCAGAGCTTCATCCTGTATCCGCACCTGATCTGTTGATGTGCCCGAAGCATCCGTCTGCGCCGTCACGAGCAGATCCTCGCCGCTTAGCACATTCGCTTCGCCAGATGGCTCATTCCCTGCCGATGGAGGGGCCGGCTGCGAGGATGGAGGCGTTGCGCTTCCGCCGCCGGAACCTCCCGATCCGCCTGTACCGCCGGAGCCGCCCGTACCAGGGCCAGGGGACGGACCGCCGTTATCGGCCGGCTTCTTCTGCTCCACAATCCGCCCTTCCACCGTCGGTGACACGGTGCCGCCAAGTCGGCTGACATGCTCCATGAAGATTTCGTAATCCGGATAGCCCAAATCTTCGTTATATTTCCCTTCGGCAATCGCTGCGGCGAAGGAGGCGTAGCCGTCTCCGCCGTTGGCAACGAAGCTGTTCGTGGCCAGACGGTAAACTTCCGTCAGGACTAGAGGTACATAAGCGTTGCCTTTTTGAATCTGGATATCGTAGACCTTATCGCCAGCCGGGGCATTCGGGTCCCACTTGAATTTCATGCCGGCAATTTGCGGGAATTTCCCCGGCAGATCCGCCAGCTTGGCGCCGCTGACCCCGTTCTCCAGCCCGTCCTTAAGCTGTTGCCCTGTGACGTCCAGCACGAACAGTGTGTTGCCAAACGGCATAACCGTGCGCAGCTCGCCCATCGTAATCTCGCCTTCATCGATGGAGGCGCGAATCCCCCCGCCGTTCATAATGGCAATATCGGCGTTTTTGATTTCCTTAGCTTTGGCCAGCATGCCGTCTGCAATCAGATTGCCGAGGTTCGTCTCCCTGGCGCGCACATGCTCCCGCTGCCCGTCGAGCGGAACCGCTGCAATGCCGATCACCTGCTTCATCAGCTCTTCGAGTTCAGCTTTATACGGCTCCAGCATTCTTGTGGCCTCCGGGTCCTCCGGAACGGTCTCGTCAACCACCAGCAACTCCCCGCTGAGCTGGCCTTCTTCCGTTAACACAACGCCTTCCTCGTTGAAGCGCAAATCCACCCGTCCGAGGAATTTGCCCCATTCGTTCGCCTGCACAATGACCGTAGGTGTCTGATGCTCCTCATCAATCACCACCTCCGGCTTCGATAACGTCGTGTGCGTATGGCCGCCAACGATAAGGTCGATGCCTTCCACCTTCTCGGCAATTTCCTTGTCTCTGGCATAGCCGATATGCGTCAGCCCGATGATGATGTTAATACCTTCAGCCTCCATCGCCGCCACAGTCTCCCGCGCAGCTTCCACCGCATCGCGGAAGTCAACGTCTTTGCCTGGACTGGAGGTTTCCTTCGTATCTTCAGTCGTCAGACCGAATACGCCCACCTTCTTGCCGTCCACCAGCAGCGTAACATATGGATACACGCCCGCGAGATCGGCTGTTTTCGGCTTCGAAACGTCGATTGCCGCCGGCGCCTTGATCAGATTGGAAATGTCCTTGTCCTTGCTCAGATCTACATTGGAGCTGACCATCGGGAATTTCGCCTGGCGGACAAAATCAGCCAGCACCTTGGTCCCCTGGTCAAATTCATGGTTACCGAAGGTCATTGCATCATAGCCCATATAGTTCATGAACATCAGGTCGGCCAGACCTAACCATTTCGTAAAATACAGATCGCCCGAGAACACATCCCCGGCATCCAGCAGCAGGCTGTTTCCGGCTTCGCTGCGCACCGCGTTGACAAGCGTGGCGCGTCTTGCCACATCTCCCAGATGCGCGTGCGTGTCATTCGTATGCATAACCGTCAGCTTCCAGCCCTCCTCGGAGGCGCCGTCTGCTACCTTGACTGCCACTTCTGCCGAGCCGTAGCCGTCGTCGCTCAGCACCGTAATGACAGCTTCCCCTTTCGATACCGGGGTAACAACACCGCTCGCATCTACTGTCGCCACACTTGCATCCGAGGATCTCCACTGCAGTCCCGGCACAGCGCCGCCAGCAGCCTCAACCTCAGCCACAAGCTGCACCGGCTGCCCGCCCGGGGAAAGCTCCAAGGATGTTCTGTCTACGGTGATTTTCGTCACCTTGAGCTCAAGAACCGCCACCGTGCCGCTTACTTCATTCGCAACGAGCAGCAGCGGCCGCCCTGTCGGGCTGTCCGAAGCCGGAATAAAATCCAGTCCCTCTGGCGCCGAATCGGATCCAAGTCCGGCTTCAAAGTCGCGCGTATTCGTATAATTCAGGAAGACCGGGCTGTACGGATCCGTCACATCATACGTCATGACGCCGCCAATGCGCTCCAGGCCGATGAAGGCCAGCACTTTCTGACCGACCTTGCCTACCTCAACATATTCCGGCTCCGGCCCCTTCTTCGTGCTTCGGTTGTCCATCTCAGGCTTGTCATTGCTGGCGTTGAAATAACGCGGAAGACGCTCGGCCGTTATTCGCTCAAAATCACTGCCGCTGTCATACACCTGAGACATATCCGCGGCATTCCAGATCGAGAACGAACGCGCCCCGTACAGATACAAGCCGTCATGACCCATATCGCTCGCGACTTCAACCTTGTCGTAAGTGCTGCCTTTATCGGCCAGGAACTGCGCTGCCGACGAGGAAGGCGACAAAGCGGCTTTCATCTCGCCGATGTCGCTCTCATTGGAGCGATCATCCCATCCGGTGGCATCCCCTTCGTTCGCGGACAGAATATACTGCTGACCGCCCACGCTGTACGAAGCGATGCCATCTGGCATATAGATGCCGTAAAATGGCGCATTTTCCAGCTTGATAGCTCCATCTCTCAGCAGATCCAGCTCATTGCCCGGCTGGCTGAAATCCTTATAACCGAGCCCGCGCACCGCCGTAATCGACTTTCCGGCGATATCGACGATCGCAATGGCATTGTTCTCCTGAAGAGATACATAAGCCGTCCCTTCATCCTCGGACAAGGCAATGAACTCCGGCTCCAGATCGAATCTGGCATCGGCTTTCGTGCCTTTGCTTCGGATCATTCCGTCTGCTTCCACCGGTCCGCGGATATGCACATCGTTGTCAATTATCGACGGATCGTCGAATTTGAGCAGATGGATCTCATCTGTCATCGTATCAATGATCGTTACGCTTCCCTCCGGATCGGGAGCATCCTCTGTCCGAGGCTCCCCTTCATCCGCGGTCAGAATATAACGTCCGTCGGACGTATACTTAACCATATCCGGCTGAATGCCTGTCTCATACGAAGTGATCAGATTGCCCTCGTAATCGAGGACAAGCACCTTTCCGGCCTTGGTATGATCCTGCTCCTGCACAGCAACCGCCACCTGCTTCGTTGCCGTGCTGACATCGACGCTGGTCAAATCGCCAAAGACGAACCCGCCTGTGTTCACCAGCTCTTCTACATTCACCTGCTTGTCCTTCTTCGGAGTGCCGTCGGCCAGCAACGACACAATTTCCAGGCTTGCAGGCTGTGTCGATCCGTTCACCAGATAAAATTTATGATTATCTTTGTTGTATTTAATAATTTCGGCAACGCCGCCGTCCTTGTTCGATGTGCCCACCGCATAGTGACCTATTTTCTCAATTGCAATCTGGTCTGCTGCGATCGGATCACGCTTGCCAAGCACGCGCAGCTCATAATCCGACTGGGCCGTGTTCACGTCACGGTCCTGGACGGTCACCCGAATCAGGTACGTCCCTTCTTGCCCTGCAGCTGGCACGCCGGTGATGCTGCCCGAGTCCGGCGCGATCGACAAGCCGGATGGCAGTCCGTCTGCCGTGAACGTATACGGAGCTTGTCCGCCATATACGTCCAGTGTTACGGCATAAGCCTCTTCTTCGTAAGCTTCCGGCAGATCGCGATCGGCAAGCCCGAAATCGGCCGCCAACGCGCCGTGCTGAAGCGACTGTATGCTGCCTTCCTGCTGGGCAGTCTGGCTATTCTCCGCTGCCAATACAGCGCCCGGCGATAACAGCGAGGCTAACGTGATTTCAAAAGCCATCCATAATGAGACCACTTTCATGATCCTGTGCTTCAAAATTAGCTCCCCCTGTTCCAACTTGGAATCCATCATTCTCAAGTGTAAGGAGCGATTGTTAAGAGAGCCTCAAAATTTTCGGCGATTTATGTAAAAAAGCCCCCCATGCAAAAAGCCGAGCCCCCGGGTTGGAACCCGGATTGGCTCGGCAGTCATGACAGGCGCGCACGAGATCCGTCTCGCGGCCCGCCCATCTTCATATTCAATTCGCAACGGAAGGCTTGGATTGCAGGGAAATGGCAAACAGCACGCCCCAGATCAGCAGGAACCCAAGCATCTGGGCGCCTGTGACAACCTCACCGAACACCATCCAGTTGATGAGCACGCCCGCCATCGGAAAGCTCAGTTCCGCCAGGGTAGCTACAGAAGCCTTGGTTGTCGTCAAGCCTTTATAGTACACGAGCAGACTGAGCAGCCCCGGCAGCAGCGCCTGCCCCAGCAAATTGAGCGCCACAGCCCCGAAGGCGACGGTGTTCACCGCTGGCAGATTCCATGCGGCTCCCTCGCTCGCCGTAATGACAAGCAGCAGCGGCAGCGCCAGCACAAAGCGCAGTGAAGTCACCGTCTCGTACTTCAGCTTGCCAACCATCAGCCGTCCCATCACGGTAGATCCGCCCCACAGCGCGGCCGCTGCCAGAGAGAGCAGGCTGCCGACCTGCACGAATTCATTCCAGTGCCCGATCGGCACCGCAAAGCCGAAAGTAAGCATGTAGGTCCCCGTCAGCGCAATCAGCAGCATCCAGGCAAAGTGGCGAGGAAGCTTCTCCTTCAGCAGCAGCGCTGCAAGAATGATGGCAAACAGCGGCTGCAGCTTCTGCAGCAAGAGCACTGCGTTCAGATTGCCGCTGGTCAGTCCCATGGTGAACAGCACGGTGGCCAGCGCCGAGCCACCCCATGAGATGAACAGCAGCGCCCCGACATGGCGCCAGCCAAGCAGCTTGAATTCCTTGCGATTTTTCCAAATGATCGGTATCGCTATAAAAGAAATGATGACATGCTCCAACAGAACGATCTGGGCCGAGGTCAGATTATTCAGCAGAATGACCCGAAATAACGGATCGGCGCCCCATAGCGCGGCTCCGAGCACGACCAGCCAGAATCCTCCCCGAAATTGGCTTTTGACTTGCTCACCGCTTCCCGAATTATACGATTGTACAGGCACGGTTGTACTTGCGTTCTCCATCTTGCTGTCTCCTTGTCCTGAATACGGAGGTCTTACTAGCAGAAAACCCCCGTCATCGGCACATGGCCGACAATCGGGGGTTGATCAAATAAGCCTGCATGATGGCGACAGAAAGCCGCTTCGCATGCAAACCGTAACTTGATCTTCTCCCATCCGGACTTTAACCGTCGGCTTTGGATTTTCACCAAATCAGTCGCTAATCTCCCTGCACAAAAGTGCACAACCATAGCGAGTCGCGGGCTTAGGCTTCTTATGACAGAAACAACTGGCATACGAAACCATCACCGCCGGTCAGGAATTTCACCATACCCCGAAGATCCATATTCATGTTTTATTTTTATAAGCTTCAATTCACTTATAATTCCTATAAGCTTACTTACCTACATGCATTATACCATGAATGCTTTCATGGAAATACATTTTTTTTCATAACAAGTGAATCGACCAATGGAAACGGCGCAGACATCCACATCCACTACACCGCTTAACCACGATACTGAGAATTATATAGCAAATATATAAAAGTTTCTACTATTCATTTAAATAATTTTAAGTAATTTAAATGAATGATGTTCTGATCACAGTATCTATATTTTAAACTAAACCAAAATGCCTCATCGTTGCTATGATAATCAGCACAAACCAGCGCAACACAAAAATGCCCCACACGACAAGGATCGCGATGAACAGCACCGCAACCGCTAACTCGGTTTTCGAATAATGGCCGTAATTTCTTATCGATTTGAATAGCCATCCGAACCGCTTTTTGAAACTCCGCTTGTACGTGGTCCTCGGCTCCATATAACCCCAGCCTCCTTAGCTTGACCCTTTAATGAACAGGCGGCTGCGTCTGTAATCATTATCAACGATGCTCCTGTTGCAGCGCTTGGTTGAATTGTACCATTTCATATGGGAAATTTCACCATCTAATCCTCTCTTCCCTGGTAAAACGCAAACAAGCGGCTCACACAAGGATATCCTTGCGCGAGCCGCTGTGCTGCGGGCTGATTGCGACGTATTAGTGTCTGTTACATCTTATTCACCCTGGTAACGATCATATGCCGTCTGATATACGCGCATATACTCCTCCAGCCCCATCCGGTTGATCGTGTTCACATATTCTTCCCACTGGCTGAAGGAAGCGGAGCCGTTCACGAACTTGGCCTCCATCTCATTCACGTAGTCCTGAATATCCTTACCGATCGACGACATAATTTCATTCTCTTCATTCGTGAAGTTGAAGTTGTACAGAATGTCCTTAACGGCATACGGCTCTGCCTTGGCAGCCGCCTCCATCGCACTCGGAAGCGTCTCGGAGCCCTTGAACCAGTTCTCGCGCACGAGGCCTGGATAGCTGCCGCCCAGCCAAGTGAAGTATTTAGCCATCGCCTGATCCTGAGTCAGCCCGTCCGGGTTATTGGTGATCTCGTCCACATACTCCAGCTCGCCGTTAGCCGTTGTAGTAAAGGTCTCGCCTTCCTTGCCCATGAAGTAGAACTGTGCACCCTCATCCCCATAGAAGTAATCCATCCAGCGAACGGTCGCTTCCGGATGCGGGTTCTTATCGGTGATCGCAAACGCGCCAACATGCACCATCGGCACCTTCACATGGGAATACAACTGGTCGCCATGCGGCCCTTTCAGTGCGCCAAGACCGATATACTCCGTGCGGCCCATCACCGTTTCCGGATTCGGCACGATGGTCGAGCCAAGCAGACCCTCCTGGCCTTTAGCGTTCAGCGCGCCGCCTTCAATGGTGAAGATCTCCTTGTCCAGCAGACCCTCGGTATACAGCTTGTTGACAAACTCCAGCATTTCCTTGTACTCCGGCTGCGTCTTCGTGAAGCGAAGCTTGCCCGTGTCCGGGTCCACATCCACGAATTTATGGCCAAGACCGCTGGTCCCAAGTCCCCATGATCCCTTCAAATGATCGATGAGTCCGGTGATGCCGGTTGCGCTGAACGGAACCTCATCATGGACGCCGTTGCCGTTCAGATCCGTTTCTTTTACCGCCTTCAAATATTGGTAGAACTCCTCGATCGTCTCCGGTTCCTTCATCCCAAGCTGGTCCAGCCATTCCTGGTTCACCCACAGCGGTGTTCCCACCAGCATTGACAGCAGCGCCGGATCATAGAACGATGGCATGGAATAGATGTTGCCGTCCGGCATCGTCAGCCCTTTACGGATATCCGGATATTCCTCCATCAGCTTCTTGAAGTTGGGCGCATATTGATCAATCAGATCGTTCAACGGAATGAACACCCCTTGCTCTCCATAGCGCATCAGATCTGAAGAACCGATCCGGGCCGAGTAGAATACATCGGGATAATCTCCACCGGCCAGTGCCAGATTCCGCTTCTCCGTCAGCGTCTCAAACGGTACCAGATCGAAGGTCACATCAATATTGGTCATTTCCTTATAGGTTTTCCACACCAGCGTTTCCTCGAACTTGCTGCCGTTGGTCGGCGATTTGCCTGTGAAGAAGCGGAGCGATATCGGCTCATTCACAATCGGCATGCCCGTCTCGTTCAGAAGGTTAGGCTGTTCGCCGCTCTCCTCCGGCGCGCTCTCCGAGCTGCCGCCGCAGCCTGCCAGAAGTCCTGTACCAAGTACTAACGCTAACGCGGCCGAAACCCATTTTTTCCGTGACATTGTTGTTGTCCTCCCATATTTCTTCATTTTATGAATCTATGCGTCAACCTTTAATCGAACCAATCATGACACCTTTCACAAAATACTTCTGCAGGAACGGGTACAGCATCAGCATCGGCAGGTTGGTTACAATAACAGCCGCATACTTGATCGCCTCCGCATCCATCAGGCTTCGCGCCAGGGAATCGTCGCTGATGTCCACCATCTCCTGCATCTGCCCCTGCACCAGAATCTCCCGCAGGAACAGCTGAAGCGGATAATTGTCGCGACTCGACAAGTAAATCATGGCATTGAAGTACGAGTTCCAGTGCCCGACGGCATAGAAGAGCACCATCACCGCCAAAATCGGACCGGACAGCGGAAGCACAATCCGCAGCAGCACCCGCATATTCGAGCATCCGTCAATAAACGCCGCCTCCTGCAGCTCCTTCGGAATCGAGCTTTGGAAGAACGTCCTCATGATGAGGATGTTCCATACGGACACAGCGGTCGGGATAATCATCACCCAGAAACTATCCAGCATGCCGAGTTCCTTGATGAGCAGGTAGTTCGGAATCATGCCGCCGCTGAAGAACATCGTGAACACGATGATCAAGGTGAATACGCCGCGCCCCGTGAAATCCGCTCGCGACAGCGGGTAAGCCGCTGCGATTGTCATGACCAGATTTAAAGACGTCCCCGCCGCCGTATACAGCAAGGTGTTCAGGAAGCCGCGTCCAATCTCCGAATTGGCGAACAGCCGCTCATAACCGACAAACGACCACTCCTTGGGCCACAGCCATACTTCCCCGCGCATGACCGTCTCCGGCGCGCTGAAGGAAGCAATCAGCACAAAATATAAAGGATACAACACCAGAAGGGTGATCACCGTCAGTATACAATAGATCGCCACGCTGGCTATCCGTTCACTTCGGCTTTGAGGCATCCGTCCATTCCTCCTTACCATAAGCTGCTTGAGCTGACCTTGCGTGCAATCCGGTTCACCGAGATCAGCAGAATGAAGTTGACAACCGAGTTGAACAGCCCAACGGCAGCGGAGTAGCTGTACTGCGCCCCAAGAATGCCGCTTCGGTACACATTGGTCGAGATGACGTCAGATGCTTCCATGTTCAGTGAATTTTGCATTAGAAACACCTTCTCAAACCCGACGCCAAGAATCGATCCGATATTCAAAATAAGCAAAATAACAATCGTCGGCATGATGCCCGGCAAATTAATATGCCATATACGCCGCAGCCAGCTGGCCCCGTCGACCTTCGCCGCTTCATGCAGTTGGGGATCGATGCCCGCCAGCGCCGCCAAATAGATGATCGAGCTCCAGCCCATGCCCTGCCACACGCCGGACCAGACATAGATGCTCTTGAACCAGGACGGCTCTGTCATGAAGGAAATAGGCTCCCCGCCGAAAGCGGCGATTACCTGATTCACCAGGCCGCTGACCGGCGACAGAAACATCATAATCATACCGACCATTACAACCGTGGACAGAAAATGCGGAGCATACGTCACCGTCTGCACCATTCTCCGAAACTTGCTGTTTCGCACCTCATTGATCATCAGCGCCAGAATAATCGGGATCGGAAACCCGACGGCCAGCTCGTACAATCCGATGCCCAGCGTGTTGCGAAGAATCCGCCAGAAATAATAGCTGTCAAAAAAACGTTCAAAATGCTTGAGCCCCACCCACGGGCTGTCCAAGATGCCTTTGGTCGCAATGAAGTCTCTGAATGCAATCTGCACGCCATACATCGGCACATAATGAAAGACAATGAAGTACAGCAGTACCGGAGCGAACAGCACGTACAGCTGCCAGTTCCTTCGCATGTGCATGGCCTGCCTTCGCCAGCGTATCGTCTTCTTCGTACGATGATGGGTTAACGATTCCACGCGCTCGATCCGCTGTTCCAAAATCGGCATTCCCCCTTTTTTCAGCCTAAGCCTGCGATGTGCGACTTTATGTGTTCAGATGGACGATCAGCTCTCTTGCTGGCCCTAGCCATCGCCGTGAGCTTGTCCACGTCTGCATCATAATCGAGAGATGCGCCGAGGACTATTGACCATTCTTTTGATATGATTCACTGGATTGGATCGCGGAGGGGTTAGCCGGATTTGCTAAATCAAGTCCTAATATCTTAAATAATGACTAATGATTTTTAACGGAGGATTAACATCGGGCAACCGACATCTTAATACTTATCCTTTTCAATCAGGGGGGGCATCATCCTGCTGATCGGCATACTCGCTTTTCTAAGCACAGTTGCATTTGCACGTTACATTGAACGAGGGGCGGTGTTTAAAATGAAGGTGATCGTTATTTTGACAATTTCAGCGCACGACTGCTGCTGGGAATTCTGTCTGTGTTCATCACAGCCCCAGTGAGTAAACAAAATCCCCCGGAGGTATCGCTCGTAAGCGGCTTTCCTCTGGGGGATTTCTGATATAACCTAAATATCGTTTATATACTTCGATGCAGATAGAATTTACCCACTAGACGACCTTTTCAACCTTAAACAATCTCATCAGAAAATGGGACAGGAACGCTGTCACGATACAGATCATTCCACTGTATGCAGCATAACGGAAGTCCAGAAAGCTGAAATCCATCCGAAGATAGTTCACCGCAGGAAATGCTGCGACAATGCCCACCAGAATGAAAATTCTAAATATTTTCAGTACAGTTTCACTTCCGTTGGTAGCCCAAACAATCGCATTAGCCATATACAAAAATGCAGCTATGCATAAAACAATGGTCAGACCAGAAGAGAAAAGACTCGTTGACCACGCAGACCTAAACCCTAACAGAGTAAATACAAACCAAATTAGAACACCATTCATGATTGCCATAGCTACAACGCGGATCAGGGCAAACAACCACACTGCAAGCATGATTTTACCGGGTTTGGACACTACCGCAAGCAGAAAACTCAGGTTCTTTTCAGCTTTTTCTTTCGTGAAGAACTGTAAGACATGAGGTATACCGACATACAATGCAAACACCAATGCAGAAGACAGGAGACCAACAGCAATCAATGAATTGGTAAACATGACACGATGTTCCCGGGTCTCATTCAACTTGTGCAACAGTGGAACAAGACCATCGATCGTCAAACCCAGACTTGCTTCCAGTTCCCCTAGTTGACCGATCGTAAACACGAAGAAAATGCCAAACATCAATATTTGCATGGTCAATGACCTTTTCCAATTGAGGGTTTGCACATCTTTTCTTAATAACGGCAGCAAGTACAGTCTCTCCTTCCCCAAAAAGATTACTTTACACGTTAGTTTTGTACAGCGGCTTGTTTGGTTGTTCTGTAAAAGTCCTCCAATGAGCTTTTTTCCTTGAAAAATTCCTGGATTTCTATGCCGTGCTGCAGTAGAATTTGTAGCGGCTGTTTAATAACCTCCGATTCAACCATAAATGTTACAGACTGCTCATCATGACTCACAACCGTCATTCCATCAATATCCTGAAGAATACTCACCACCAGTTGCGGGTTGTCACAAGTAACGACGTAACGTTGGGTCATTCCAGTGATCGCCTGAAGTGCTTGATCTGCTACAATGCGGCCTTGATGTATCATAATAACCTGATCAGCAATTTTCTCAAGATCAAATAAATCATGAGAGCTGATAAGGATTGAAGTACCCTGCTTCGAACAGATTTCACTGAGTTTGTCTCGTAGAAAAATTTTGGAATCCGGATCAAGACCGTTGAAGGGCTCATCCAGAATAAGCAGCTCGGGTTCGTGCAATAATTCACGTATTATCATAAGCTTCTGCTTCATGCCTTTGGAAAAACGTCCCACCTTCAAAGAAGTTTTCAACTCAAAATGTTGCACAAGCTCGTTGTATCGTGCTGCAATTTTCTCTTTTTGCATACCTCGGAGGCGTGCAAAAAACAGGACATTCTCCCAAGCTGACATTTCACCGTACAATCCACCCTCGTCAAATACGATACCAAAACGGTTCCTGCTCTTCTGACTCATGTTATACGCTGGCTCGCCAAAGATCGTACATGCCCCTGTCGTTGGAGGGTAAAGTCCTGCAATGCAGCGAATGGTAGACGTTTTACCCGCTCCGTTCTCGCCAATCAAAGCACAGATTTGCCCGGAGTGCGTAGTAATGTCAATATTTTTAAGTACATGGTTTCCCTGCAGGTTCAGATTTAATCCACGTGTTTCAATGATCTGTGATCCCATGATTTCCCCCCTCTAAGGATGACCACGAAGGGTCACATATTCATGTGTATCTGCTGCCCACCAGGGTTAGCCCCTCCATGGGCCATTTCCGTATCCAATGCATTTGGAAAATCGGAGATAAATGGTTGAAGCTGATACTTCTCCAGCAATGCCCTCAAATGAACGAGCTGTTCCGGCAGAGCATTCGGAAGGATATTGTCCAGAACTCCTCATCCTCCTTATACTCCCTTACTCTATCAATACTACCATTATGGGATTTATAGTTACTCCAAAGTCAGCCATAGCCTGAACATTTCCCAGCACTTTTGCAAGGTAACCTGTGAAAGATACATACTCACCTAAAGTTAGCGTTTTCCCCAAAATCATGATTCCGGAGAACAGTAATACTACAGCCCCGCCATAATTCGCCTGTAATAAGCGGAATTGGCATCGCAATTAATTCTTGAACATGCCAATAATCATAAATGTTGCAATATACAGGACAAAAACGATGGCCAGAATCATGCTCATCCTGCTTTTGTTCTTGACCTTCCTGTTCAGAAAGACAGTTAGTATGCCTATGGCCACAATACTTAAAATCATTATTAAATTGTTCATACCAAGCTCTCCTTTAAAGCCTGTCTACATGAATTAAGCTGAGCTGCATACCCAATGAATTGAAATGTTTATAGTAGTCTACAATTTCCTCACGAATATATAGTTATTTATTTAATACTACATTAAAACAGAAGGGAATTCCTGTTTTTCTCAATTTATTCATATTTTCGTAGAAATTCGAGAAGTCAGGACGGTTTTCTATCATTCGATTGGTTACATCCTGATTATGGGAGGATGCATGGATAACCAAGCTGGCACCGGACAACTCTTCCCAGTTCAGCTCTCCTACGTCCATTAAGTTCGTATAGATAAAGATATTACGGTAACCGAGTTGACGTGCCTCTGCAAGAATTACAGAGAGAAGATCCCACTGCAACAACGGTTCTCCACCAAATGATATGCAGTGATTGAGCACACAGAAAAGAAAGAACACGCCGATATAAGACGTGTTCCGATTGAAAGCCGAGGTGCCTCGGCCTCTTTCTTGTTCGTTCGGTTTTGTTCTATTCCTTTCACAGCTTCATTCAAACCCTGAAAAGATCGATTGCTGCATAGTTTTAGGATGTCATCTTGCTGACCGCCCATCGAGTTCGTCGTGATGGAGATGCTCATGCTAGCCGTCATTCCCGGTCCGCGGCAGCGGCGAGCACCAGCAGCTTGTCAAGAATATGGGCATAGGATAGCCCGCTAGCTTGGAGCATACTTGGGTAGCGGGAGCTCGATGTGAAGCCCGGTATCGTATTGACTTCGTTAAACACAATTCTTCCGTCGTCAGCCAGGAACATATCCACCCGCGCCAAACCTCTACAGCCCAGTATTCTATAAATCGATCGTGCCGTCTCCTTGACCCTGTCCGCCGTTTCCTCATCAATGCGGGCAGGCAAGTGGATCTTGGAATGGGCCAGCGTATACTTCTCGGCATAATCAAAAAAGCTCCCTTGCAGTTCAATCTCGTCAACAACACCAATCAGCGGATCTGAATTGCCCAGAACCGCACACCCCACCTCAAAGCCGTCGATGTTCTCCTCAATGACTACTTTGTTGTCGTGGCCAAAAGCGGTTTCGATACCTGCCGCCAATTCCTCCATGTTGTTAACCTTCGTTATACCGAGCGATGAACCTGACCTTGCCGGCTTGACGAAGAGCGGGAAGCCCAGCGCTTGCGCTTCTGACAGACGCGCTTCTATGTCTTCATTCTTATTCATCGTAAAGGAGCTCGGCGTACCGATGCCCGCAGCTTGCACCAGCTGATGCGCAAGCTCTTTGTCCATGCATAACGCGGAGGACAACATCCCGCACCCCACAAACGGAATGCCCGAGAGTTCCAATAATCCTTGCAGGGTGCCATCCTCTCCGTATTTGCCATGAAGGACCGGAAATACCACATCCACCGGCGTGACGCGGAACTCCGTTCCGACAAGCTCTACCAGTCCCTGCACCTCTCTGCTTGGGGAGAGAAAAGACGGCCTGCAGCTAGGATGAATATGCCAGCGGTCTTGGCGAATATCCTCGATGCTCCCGCCGTATCCAAGCCAGGCCCCTTCCCGTGTAATTCCGATCAATACAAGATCATATTTCGCGGGATCCAAATGCTCGATTACCGCAGCGGCGGAGTTCAACGATACGTCGTACTCGCCGGAACGGCCGCCGAACAATACCACAATCGTCTTTTTGTCCATCGTTATTTGCCTCCTTAAACTTTAAGTTAGTGTTTCGGATGTTCGGAAATCGTTGTAATGATGAATCCGTCCCGATTATTTCCGGATATGCTGTAAGCGTCGTTTGTCAGGATGGGAATCTCGGTATCGTCTCCCTTATCTGCCGGCACGTAATAAATCTTTGTCGTCCTGTTCGTTTCCCGCAGCGTTAGCTGCTCCCCGGAATACCGATATGTCTGAACGAAGTCGATATACTCCTCCAAACAAAGATCCTTCTCCTCCATGATCCGGGAATGAGGGTATCCTACATATCGAAAGTGCCACGGTTCATGGGAAATTTGAGTGATCGACTCCTTTTCCTTCTTATACCGGAGAATAAAGCCGTAATTCGCAGCTTGTTCCCTGAAGGACCTGTATATCCCTCTGTCCGGGAATGTCGGTGCGATAAAATCGAGTTTGGATTTCAACCTGCCGACATCGATTGCAAGTCCCGTTTGGTGCTCGCTGTGACCAGGCCAAGCTACATATTGGGACGTATAGTCGGCCCCCCGTTCGATTAGAGAATCGTTATAGATTCGGGTCTGTTCTTCTTTCGTTCGATAACCGCTGACCGCAAGGATATCATCCATGCCTCCGCAAGCCTTCAGCAGCGCATAAAGCTGCTCCAGGCATTGCTTGTCCAATCTCATTCCCTTGTCTAGCTGATGAATAGAAGGGTAGACATCCAGAGACCTAAGTTGATCGGCTTGTACCGGGAGTCTGACTGGGTGCTGCCGGTTGACCAATACTAGCTCCCCTCTGAATATATCTTCGTGGCTTGCGCGAATGTTATAATGCTTCTGCCTCACTTCGAATGGCTTCATTCGGAATCCCCCCACGATTTCTGTAAATTCTGGTGACTCGCTCCGTGATGGAGCTCGAGATTTCCTGCGGCACAACCTCGATACGATCGGCAATTTCCTGAATGGAGATGCTCTGTTCCTCCGAGCTGCCAATCAGAGTAACTTTCGTCCCCACGGGAACATCCTTTGGAAGCTCCACCGTAATTTGATCCATGGAGATTTTCCCGATTATTCTTGCCCGTTGCCCTTCGACCAGCACTTCCGCATGCCGCATGCTTTGCGACCAGCCATCGGCATAGCCGATCGGAATCGTGCCGATCCATTGATCCTGTCCGGCCTGATAGGCATTGTCATAGCCTAGGTATTCCCCTTGATTCAGCCTCTTCGTGTGCATTAATCGGCTGTGCAGACTGAGTGCCGGCTTTAAGGTGATGCCCGTAACCAGATGTTTCGGATAATAGCCGTACATGGCGGCTCCGATGCGAACCATGTCCATGCACAGTTCCGGAAAACGAAGCGCCGCCGCGCTTGCCGCGCAGTGATAATGGTTAACGGGGAGCTTGCTGCTCCATCGTTTCATTTCCTGAAAACGCCGAACTTGAAGCTCAAGATAACTGCTGTCTGCATGGCTGGCCGTAGCAAAATGCGTATAAACCCCGTCCACCACAATATCCGGTGCATTCAGCCACGGAACCATGTCTCTCCATTCCTCTACCGTTCGAACTCCGATGCGTCCGAGCCCGGTGTCCATTTTTATATGAACATACAGCTGCCCCCCGGTATGGACGGGCTTGTACGCCCGCATCTCCCGAAACCAGGAGGCTCGTGTAACGGTAAGCATCAAATCATGCTTCAGAGCCAGCGGGGTGAGCTCTGGACGAATCGGAGTCAATATAAGAATCGGCAGCTTCAGGCCGGCCTTCCTTAAACGAAGGGCTTCTTCCATATAAGCAACCGCTAAATAGTCCGCTCCTGCCTGAACGGCCTCCCTAGCTGTTTGGATATCCCCGTGACCGTACCCGTTTGCCTTCACTACCGCCATCAGCTTGGTGGAACGGGGCAGAAATTCGCGGATCGCCACCACGTTCTGGCGAATTTGTGTTAAGTCGATTTCGGCCCAAGTGTCACGGTACATCAGCATATCTCCTGTATCGCACGGGACGGGTTGTTTTTCCTGCCCCTCTTCCTTCGCTCCGTTTCCAGGGCGGATGAAGGGAGCAGCATGTGCATTCGATGCTTCGAAATATATAGGAAACGGTATACTGCTCATCGTTGTCTCCTCCTGAGAACGTGCTTGTAGAATATTTACGAATTCGTATTCAGCTTAAACCAACCGGTTGTCCAGTTCCTATCGATCATACTTACGCCAAACTAACAATCTTGTAAGAATCCCTCACTCACTGAACAAAAGGGATAACCATGCAAAGGCGGAAAGCAGAGAGTAATTTTCTATGCGTATGCGGATTTCCTAAATCAAGTCCTATGATCTTAAATAATGACTAGTGATTTTTAACGGTGGATTAACATCGGGCAACCCGCCCCTTAATACTCCTCCTTTATAATGTGAGGAATCCATACTGCATACAAAGGAGGATTGCCTTGAATTGGATCAAAGAGAAGAGCCGGACGTTGTTCTTTAAAATCTTCATTAGTTTTCTGTCCATCATCGTCGTTTTTGGTCTGTTTTATGCCGCTATCTTCCATCTATTTAAAACAGGCTTGCAGCAGGAAATCATTAAAACAAGCCAGCGTGATGTCACCGACACGGCAGAGCGGTTCTCCAACCAGTTCAGACGGCTGCAGGTGCTGATGCTGGATATTTCCAGCCAATCCGAGCTGATCGGGTTCAATAACGAGCTGCGTCACCAATCGGGGAATAATGTCAACTATTTAAAAGCGCTGCAAGTGATTCGGCAGATGCGAAGCGATATTTACAACCCGCTGTTTTACCTCGAGGACACGCTCATTTATTTCCATGCGCATGACGTGGTGCTCAGCAAGTCCGGCAGCGGCAGCGCTTCGTATATGTTCAATCGCTCTTATGCCAGTCCGGAATATGGGTACAGCTTCTGGCAGGGCCTGGATCAGAACGAGACGTTCCAGCTGTTCCCGGCATCTATGTTCCAGATCAACAATCAGTTGTCGGAAAAGAATCTGCTGCCCTTTGTGTACAGACATCCCGACCGCTACTACAGCATCATTGCCCTTATGGACATTGAGCAAGCAGCCGGATCGTTCTTTGGCCAATCCGGAGACCGCATGCTTGCGATTATGGATAAGGAAGGCCAGCTGCTGTACAGCCAGGGGTTACTGGCCGACAGCATGCCGGCTTCCATTCGTGCAGGCCAGCCCGAGGTCGTCCTGCAGGATAATACCTATTATTTTGCACAGCCGCTCCCGGAAGGGCTAGTCTTTGTGTCCGCCGTGCCGTATAGCCATGTGACCTCCCAGCTGAGCCGCCTGACCGGGGCGCTGACCGTGATGTTCTTCCTGTCCATCGGCATCGCTCTGACGGCTTCCTATTTGCTGAGCCGCAGGCTGCACAAGCCGGTGAAGCATATTTTATCCACGGTGCTGGACCGGAAGTCTACCGCTTCATCGCCAATCATCGGCGGCATCGCCGAATACGACCTGATCCAGGACCGGATTCAGGAGCTGCTTCGCGAGAAGGAGGAAATTCGGGAACAAATGAGCAAACAACAATCGGTATTAACCAGCTACTCCTATATCAGTCAATTGAAAAGCATCAATACGGATATTAGCGAGTGGGTGGACTTTCTGTCGGAGGACGGCAGCTTCAACGTCGTGCTGTACGATATCCGGTTTCGGATGAATCCGGCCTATGAACTGCCGCTGCAATCGGAGCAGGCGGTGCGCCATATTCTGGAGCATATCCACCTGATTACGGCAGAGCATTCGCCGAAATCCCATACCTTCCAGATTGAGAAGAATGAAATCATATCGATCTACAAGCGGGAGGAAGCTGGCAAGCTTGAGGCCATGCTGGAGGAGATCCGGGCTATGTTAGACCGGGAAAGGGAAGTGTTCCTGGTGACGATGGCGGTCAGCGCTGAAGTGAGCCGCTCGGCGGACTTTAACGGCGCCTATCGCCAAGTAAAAACGATGGCGGGTCAAGCAAGATTGCTGGATGAGACACAGCTCATCATGGGGCTGCGGACACTGCCGGAGGCGGTCCACCTGAGCTCTGCCCAGGAAAAAGGCCTGCATGAAGCGCTCCAGTCCGGGAGCGACGTACGCTCGCGGCAAATTATCGAGCAGGCGCTCGAGGGGCTATACAAAAAGGAGGCCGGCATCGACCAATTCCGAATGTTTGCCGATGCCGCTGCTTCCAAAATATTGGGGCTGGTGGATATGTCCCGTATCGACAAGTCCTCGGTCCGGACGCTGAAGGATTGGAGCGGCCGGCTCCAAGAATGCCAGACGCTGGACGATTATGCCGGCGTCTTCCGGCAGCTGATCGAAGCGGCCTGCGCCCTCATTCGCAAGAAGAAGGATACCGGCGACGAGCCGCTGATCGCCATGTTCATGAATATCCTTCACACTCAGTATGCGGAGGATATATCGCTTGATTATTTATCCGCCAGGCTGAATCTGTCGAGCGCCTATCTGTCCGTGTATATCAAGGAGAAGACCGGCATGAACTTCAGCGATCATCTGCTGAACATCCGCATGAACAAAGCCAAGGAGCTGCTGGCGTGCACCAACCTTACGGTCAGTGAAATCAGCCAGCGCGTCGGCTATCTGAACATCACCTCCTTCAACCGGATGTTTAAGAAAGCGACCGGCATGACGCCAGGCGCTTACCGCAGACAGCATCTGGCGCTTACACACGCAGGCAGCTAACGCCTGACAGGATGGCCCTCGTCCTCGTCCTCGTCCTCGCCCTGCCGCGTGTTCCCGGCATAACGCTTCCTGAGAGCATATGAAGCTGGCCAGACCCAAAAAGCCGCCAAAGGCTGAAAACCAGCCCTTGGCGGCTCCTTCTTGTGTCCTCGTCTACCCCTGAGGCTTAGGCTTAATACTGCGTATTTCCGGATGCGGTGGTATTGCCTGATTTAAAGCCTTTGAACAATGTTGGCACGTTAGAATAGCGGGTATTCACAATTCGTCCTGTGCTTGTGCTGCTGTCCGTTCTCAGGATCGCATCCTTCACTCTGGAAATGTTGCAGTTTTCCACGTTCATCACCACTTTGTAGGTGGTGCCTCCGTTCTGCCGAACCAGCTTCCCGATGTCATCGGCCCTGAAGTTGCGAATGTTGATCGTCCCCGCTGCATTGATTTGGAACACCTTGTCATACGCCTTGTAGGCTGCCCCGCCCGAGATGTTCACCGTTCCGGAGGATTTAAGTGTCAGCGCATCCTCACCAACATCCTCCCAGATGACATTTGTAATCGTACAATCCCCGTAGCAGTGCACCCCGTCAGCGGCAGGAGCGCCAATCACTACATTTTTCAGGCTTGCCCCAGCCTCCAGACGAAAGATCGGCTTCTGATTCTCCGCCTGCGATCCGTCCCCCAATGTATTCGGATTAGCCACATAGGTCTGCCCTTTTCCGTCAAACGTCTGACCGGCAGGCACACGAATCGTTTCATGAACGACCGTCGGCGCCGCCTCCGCAACCTGAGGCTCGAGACCGTACAGAGACAACGTCAGCGCTGCAGACAAAATCAAACCGAGCAACTTCTTCATAATCCATCCATCCTTTCGTTATGGTGATGATTCGTACGGTTCTCCACCAGCCCCTTCCTAGTTAAAGCGGATATCATAGCGATGTGCACCTCGTATGAATCCGTTCTCATATTAGCAAAATAATTCCATAACAGGAATAATCATTATATCAGAATAAGAAATGGTCGCGATAAACAAACCTTCTCTGCATAAAACTGCGAAAATCATCCGTTCAATTACAGTCGATATCCGATCTGTTCATCATCGGCTTGCGGTTGTTAAGGAAAACGTTAGGGAATGTTCACCCTGATGTAATCAGGGTTTGATATGATATGGATATCGCTTATGAACAGGAGAGATGAAACCAACCGGCTGTGCAGGGCGTATCAATCTTTAATGTTACCTGGCAGGCAGTCTAATCACCAAGGAGGAACCCCTATGCATCATCGACTGGAACACATGAATCGCTGTCACCCGGATTATGTCACCACTTCACGCATCGCAGGCCTGATCGGAGAAGGTGTGATCATGCTGGCAGCCGTCGCTTATTTGATTATCGCTTCCCGGATCGGCTGGACGCTGATTCCTGGATGGATTGTGCTTGGAATATCACTGCCCAGCCTCTGGTTCACCTGGTATATCCCTTCGTTCACATACAAGCATTTTGGATTCATGGTTACAGATGAACAGCTGGAACTTCGCTCAGGATGGCTCTGGCTATCGGATACGCTTGTTCCGATGACACGCATTCAGCATGTGGAGCTGGAAAGCGGCCCCCTGCTACGCAAGTACGGTCTTGCCAAAATTAAAGTTGTTACGGCTGCAACGACCCATGTCATCGAAGCGCTGAAGTTGGAGGAAGCGGAAGCGCTGAAGAAGCGGATAGGGGAACTGGCGAAAGTGGTGGAGCACGATGAATAAACCGGCTCACCTGCACAAGCTGTACATCCTGTTCCCGCTCGTCAGCATCTTCAAATCGCTGGCCCCGGCCTGGATTCTGATTGGCATCCAGCTGCTTCGCGGACGGCCGCTTGAGCAGCTGCCATGGAACTGGATTGCCATCGGCGTGCTGGCTGTCGTTCTGCTCGCCATCGTCTTTGGCTATTTCCAGTGGAAGCGATTTACGTACCAGTTGGAGGATTCCAGAATGGTGATCCGAAGAGGCGTGCTATTCCGCGATGAACGGTCGCTGTATACCGGAAGAATCCACTCGATGAATATTGAGCAGCCGCTGCTGCAGCGCATGCTTGGCATCATGCAGGTGAGGATCGAAACGCCCGGCAAGAAGGATGACGGAAGCGTCCTCCCGGCCGTATCGGGTCATGCCGCGGAGTTGCTCCAGAAGTGGCTTCGCGAGCGAACCCAGACCGGGAGCACCGGACTGGCCGGAGCGCATTACAAGACCAAGAGTGAGGACCAGACGGAGGATGACACCGATCCAGCCGCCGTTTCCATGCCGGCTTCATCGTCTGGCCCCGTACCACATGCAGATGCCGGCATTCCGGCGGGAAGTGCTGTACAACCGGATGTGGGCCCCGACTCGGGCCAGCAGAGTAACGCGGCGTCCGATCAGATCAGTCCGGGAGAGCTATCAGGGTCGTCCTCGCAGTCACATGACCAGGAAGTGTCCCGGCATACTCTGATGCAGCTCTCTAACGGAAAACTGCTGACAGCCGCCCTGACCTCCCCCAATCTGTCGCTGGCGGTGGCTTTCATCGGCGGTCTGATCTCCTTCGCTGACAATCTGCTGCCGGACTGGATGTATGACACCCTCCTGCAATCTGCCGGAGGCCTGTCCTATGGCAGCTGGATAATAGTTATCATCTTTGCCCTGACACTGACATGGCTGTTGTCGGGTCTACTGTACACCCTGAAATATGCGGGGTTTACCGTGGAGCAGATCGAAAGGCAAATTGCCGTCAGCTGCGGCTTGCTAGAGAAAAAAAGAGTGCTGTTCTCCCCTGAGCGCGTGCTGGCTGTTACGGTAAAGGAAGGGGTCATCCGCCGCTGGTTCGGCTATGCCGAAGTCCGATTGCATGTGCTGACTTCAAGCGAGGACAAGACTTTCATGCTGCATCCCTTGCTTAAGAAAGATGAGATTCCTGCACTTCTGGGGAACGTCGTCCCTCAGTTCGAGGCACATCCGATCACCGCTTCTCCCCCTCGGAGAGCACTGTGGATGTACCTCGTATGGAAGCTTGTTGCTGCTTCAGCTGCCATTGCGGCCAGTCTGTCCTATTTCGGCCTTCCGGGCCTATGGAGCCTGCTGCTTCTGCCGCTTGCCGTTCTGTGGGGAATGCTCGCACATCGGGATGCCGGCATGAATCTGACGGGCAAGCAGCTGACGATCCGCAGCCGGTTTATCGCCCTGTCAACCCGCTATATGCGCCGCCCGCATATCGTGTCGCTCAAAGCATCCGCATCCCGCATGCAGCGGCGGAAGGCTCTTCTATCGATGAAGGTTAACATGTTCTCCAGTGAAGCCAGCGAAAGCCTGCGGGGAATGGACCAGCAGCACATCGAAGCGGTATGGCGCTGGTACGAACCCGGCAGCCATGCCAGAAGATCGTCCGCGGAGCTGCAAGAGAAGAGCATTACAGAATGACGGCATCCACCTGCCAGCCGGAATCAGGAGCATTTTTACATGGATTGGCTATAGCATTTATCGTGTTACTTATGAATTCGTTAAGACGTCCGCTCTGGCTCAACTTTGGCTCGTGCCTGTGGACCGAAACCGGCAAGCTTGTAGATCCACAGTGTCACGCCAAGAAATACAGCGTAAATGCCTACGGTCAGGATAATGTTCGACGGATTGGTCATCAGATTGTCTCCCACGAGCACAAACAGCAGCATCGCCGGAATTTTCCCAAGGGACGAGGCTACACTGTAGGACAGGAACGACATTGTGCTTAACGCTGCGTACACATTAATGAAGATCGAAGGAATGACCGGGATTAATCGGGAGAACAGAATCGCCAGGAATGCGTTGCGCTCGAACATGGCTGTCACTCTGCCCAGACGATGCTGGCCATGCAGGAGACGGCTCCCCCATTCCGCATACCCATACCTGACCCATGCAAACATCAGAATCGAGGCCATCGCGGAGCCCGCCCAGGTGACAACTCCGCCAGCCATCGGCCCTAGCGCCGCTCCGATCACCCCTCCCACCACCGGGTAGGGGATGACGGGAAACAATGCCATGACCGTAGCCATCAAGGTAACGAGCACGAGGTTATCCGCAGACTGCAGCCACTGCAAAATGTCACTTCCATAAACATAGATCAGGCAGCCAATGGCAATATAGGCCGCTGCCATCCCTACTTTCTTCAGCATATATACACGCTCCGGTTATCAAGTTAACCCCATTGTAGCATGGACCAGGATGGTGGACAAAAAGTCTACGTGCCCAGGGAGTATGCTCGAGTATTTGATCCGGCAGGATGGCCCAAGCCTAAAAAGCAAAGAAAAAAGAGCCTTAGAAGTGAACGCTCCCCTGGGCTAGGTATATCTAACCCAGGAAAACTTTCAAAAGCTCTGGCTCTTTGCAGCTCTCTGGCAATCAATCACAACGGCGACAGTTGTCAGCGGTAGGGGCCGTAGATATGCTCCTGAACTAAATGGCTGTTTCCTGCGATTCCGAAGGGTATTTCAGTCCCCACGGCTCGCGAATCCGGTCAAGCAGCTTCATAATCGCAAGCGACTCGTCCAGCGGAATGATATCACTTTCAAGGCGGCCTTCAAGAAGACACTTGCCAACCTCATAGGCTTCAAAGGCGTAGCCTTTTTCCTTCCGGTCATCCTTAAAGTGAACGGGCTCTTCTCCCTGGACATGAAGCGAAGCCGAAGTGGCATTGAGGAAGGACGGGATGTGGATATAGCCTTCTGTGCCAAAAATATACGCCTCATTGGTAAGCCCAAGCCGGATCGCTCCGTTGAGCGACGCAGACTTGCCGCCTTCATAGGTGAGAAGGACGGAGAACTGCTCATCCACGCCTGTCTCCCCGATATGAGCGGTGCTGTGGATCTGCTCCGGCTCGGCCCCAAAGATCATCGAAGCAAACGATACCGGGTAGATCCCGGCATCCAGCAGCGCGCCTCCGCCCAGCTCCAGATTCAGCAACCGGCCTTCGGGGTTCCAGCCGCTCCGGAAGCCGAAATCGGCTTTCACCAAGCGCGCCTCTCCAATGCGGCCGTCCTTCAGCCATTCCCGCACCTGGCGGATCGGAGGCAGGAAGCGTGTCCACATCGCTTCCATCAGGAACAGCTTGTCCTTCCGGGCAGCCTTGATTAACTCTTCCAGCTCCGCTCCATTGATGGTGAACGGCTTCTCGCACAGGACAGCCTTGCCTGCACGCAGGCTCAGCAGGACGTTATCCCGGTGCAGCGGATGCGGGGTCGCAATATAGACGGCATCCACATCCTGATCCTGTACCAGTTCCTCATAGCTTCCATACGCACGGGGTACGCTGAATTTTGCCGCAAATGCTCCAGCGCTATCCGATGTACGCGAACCGACGGCCAACAGCTCCGCATTGTCTGTGTAGGCCAGGTCAGCGGCAAATTGCTCCGCAATCCAGCCTGTCCCCATAATGCCCCAACGAATCTTGCCCGAATTGTTCAATATTGTCTCCTCCTCCACGGTTCTCGTTCTGCTTGTTATTGTTTGTCTCCAAAGAGCGGATGCAGGTTCGGGGTCCCCATTGTTGTAAGCGATTCCCGAAAACGGCGTGCAAGACCGGACGCTGCCCCGTCTATTAACGATGTCGATCCATGATGTCTTGATTCATTATATCGTATTTTCGAGATTCTAACGCATCATAATGGAACTTCTAATAAAACTTTAAGCGCACACCGGTTAATAGAAAACCCCATGGCAAGGCCCCCAGCACATGAACTGCGCTGGGGGCCTTGTCAGATGTTTATTTCGAGCCCCAGATCGACTCGTTATTGCTTCCGATCAGCGAGAAGGTCATAACCTCGTTATGGCTGGAGAGCTCATTCTTCTGCTTGAAGAACACCCCCTTGTATGTCACACCATTAATGACCATGGTGCAATAATAAGTGCCCGGCGTGTGAGACCATGTTCCCCTTACATCGCCCGTGATGGTGCCGTTCGCATTTAAAGTGACGCTGCGGGTAGGCAGCATGCCCACCCCGGATGTTGAGGCATCCAGTCCCATATTGATGAATTGATACGTTCCGGCCATTTCGTTCATGCTGTAACCCGTCTCCGAGATGCGGCTTCCCAGAAACTCATACACCGCCGTGACAGGCCAGTTATCCTCATTCAGGAATTGCTGATGCACCCGTACCTCGTGCATTTCCGTTCCATTGTTGAATCGGGTATGGTAAACCAGATACCGCGCGCCATCTGTATCAATCAGCGCCGAGTTATGACCTCCCGACTTATAACCTAGCGGAATGCCCGAGAGATTGTAATTGCCGAACAATTTAATCCCGTAATTCGCTTGATTGATGGAAGCGGAAGGATACACGGCCTGATTGCCTGCCGCGTCTGTATACGGACCGTCAATTGTTCTAGAGCTGTATAGACGGATGTGATAACCGCCTTGGTTCGCCAGACCGCCGTATGTGATATACAGATAGTAATAGCCTGTGTCCTCATCATAGACGATATAAGGGGCCTCCCCGGTTTTGCCGTAACCGCCGGCGATACGTTTGCCGAAGTAACGATCTGTGTTGCCGCTGTCTGTTCCCGGATAATATGGTCTGCCTGTTTCGGGATCAAGCTCCAGCATATAGATGCCGCCAGACCAAGACCCGTAGCTCATCCAGAGCCTGCCGGAAGTATCGTAGGTCAGAGCGGGATCGATGGCGTTAGGGAACAGCGTATTGTTATAACCGCCGTTGTTATTGAACCAGCCGCTGCGGACTCCCGATAAGGTACCGTTGTCGATCAGATCCGGGATGTTGGTATTCTGAACCCAAATATCCACGGTTTTCGTCCCGAGCGGCGACGTGGTCGTAATCGGGTTGCTTGTGCGTGTGAAACCGGAATAAACGATGGTATCGATATATTCATATGGACCTGTGATGGACTTGGATACGCCAAATCCGATCGCGGAACGGATATAGGTTGACGATGTGCTGTAATACAGCATATAAGCTCCTCTGGAGCCATCGGCCCATACATAAGATGGATTATAGGTCACATCAGGCGCCCATACCGCGTGGCCTCCCGAGCTGTCCTGATCATTATAACCTGCCCACGCAAACGATGGCGCAAGTGCCGAGGTCAGAGCCGCACCCGTGCTTCTGGCTGCATTGCCCGTGCCTCCCGCCTTGATCAGCTTCCATCTTTGCATGTCTCCGCCCCAATAGTTCCACTGCTGGACATTGGCGCCCGCAGCTGTGCTTCCATCCGCGACGTCCAGTGCAGAAGCATAGTTGGAGGCCTTGGTCAGAAAAGAAACCGTTCCATCCTCGTTCTGCTGGATTCGGAACAGCTGCATAGGGCCGCCCCAGTATGTCCATTGCTCAATATTGGTGCCATCGGCAGGGGAGCCGCTGTTCACATCAATGCTGCTCTGGTAGGAAGAGTTAGCTGTCAGAATATAATAGTCTCCGTTGCTGTGATGCACAATTCTGAACTTCTGGGCATCGGAGCCGTTATACGGCCATTGTCGGATGTTTGTTCCGTCGGCTGCCACCCCGTCGGCAACATCCAGGTACAATCCGCTGTTCTTATTCTTGATATAATAATAGCCTTCATAGGTGGATGGCGCATACAGGGTGCGATTAGTGTAGCCCTGGGTTCCGACAGGCGACCAGTTTCTCAGATCCGTACTGCTCGCCTGGGCCAGGTGGGAACCGAAAACATAATATCTGTTCGTTGAAGAATCGTAGTATACGGATGGATCATGGACCGTTACTCTCGTCGTATTAGAGGTGGTTGATGAGCTTGCGGCACCCCATGCACCTTCACTGCTTACACTGACCGCAAGAAATATAAATACTAGAGCCAGAATGCTCAGCTTGCTCCACAGATTGTGAATCAGATGCATGATCGAACACTCCCTTCATCATGAAATCTAATATGCTTAGTCTCTCGAAATCCTGTTTCCTTCGGAATCATGCTTTGGCTAGGTCGCAGGCGTCCCTGTATTCATTGTTAAGCGCTTTCAAATCTGGGGTTAAGCTGACATCACTGCAATAGAGACAATAACCACCTCATTACATCCATTATTTTTATATTTATGCAAAAATAGTTTTATGTGTATATCATACACTGGACAACATGTCGAAGTAAGGTGAATTTTGAAGCTGCACATTCCACAGATCAACAAAAAAAGGCCTCTTCTTTCGATCATGTGAACGACCGGAAGAAGAGGCTTCGGACATGTGTGATATTCCAAAATAATAGTTTAATTCATAGTCTCTACTTTCAGCTCATAGAGCAGGTTGTAAATCACCTGGGCACTTTCCGCCCTTGTCATCAGACCGGACGGCTCGAAGCGGCTTGCGCCCCGACCCTGGACAAGGCCAAGTGCATAGGCCTGCTCGATGGACTCCTGCGCCCATGCCGGTGAGGATGCAATGTCGCTGAATGGTACGTTTGCGGTACCGGCCGCCTCGCGTTGTCCAGCTGCGTAAGTGAAGCTTCGAACCAGCATGACGGCCATTTCCTGGCGTGTGATGGAAGCATCCGGCGCAAAGCGGTCTGCCGTTACGCCCTGGATGATGCCTGCTTGCACAGCAGCGGCCACCGCATCCGCGTACCATTTGTCACCCGGCACGTCGGCAAACGATGACGTTTCGCCGGCCTGCAGCTCAAGCAGACGCACCAGCATGGCTGTGAATTCCGCACGGGTTACGGTCCGGGCCGGGGAGAAGTGTTCCATGCTTACACCCTGAACCAGCTGTCTAGCGGCCAAGTCGCCGATGACATCCGCTGCCCAGTGCGAAGAAGGCACATCGGCGAAGTCTTTGGAATAATCGAGCAAGCCATACGTACCGGATTCCTTGATGTTCGCCCTCATAAGCCCTTGCTCATTCACGCCGCCTGCATATTTCAGCTGACCGTCGTCCATTAGCTGATACAGACCGATGCGTCTGCCCGCTTCACTCTGCAGAGGCAATCCGATCGTTAACCTCTCATCAAACCCGGACAGATTCAAGGCGTTCCCCGCCTCATCCACCCATGCAAGGCGAAGATCCAGCAGTTCTCCCACGGGATTAAGTGCTGCCCGCGTGAGCGATGCGGCAGCCGCCAATCGCTGCATCCGCTCCGCCGAAGACAGCGGCTCGAGGGACAGCCGGATCATCCCCTGATCCGATTGCCCGGCTGGCGCAAGCTGAGCCAGCTGACGCAGCAGTTCAGGCGGTAAGGTAATGTACGCATTGCTTGCCTCAATCCGGATCATGCCGTCGCCTATAAGGTCGGCAGCATTGCCCGGGAGTGTCAATTCGCTGATCGCGCCGTCAATGACCAGTCTCGCCTCCCCGTTCACCAGCCTGGAAGTTACATCGTCCGCCGTCAGCGTAAGGCTGCCGGAAGGCAGTGGTCCCGGCGGCGTGACCGGCGGTGTCTCTGGCGGGGCAACTGGCGGTTGTACCGGCGGCTGTACCGGTGGTGCAACCGGCGGCGCTGGCGGCGGATTCGGCGCCGGCACACCCGGTGTATCGCCACGCAGGCGGACCCTGAGCTCATACTCGGCATGGAACAGATCATAAGTGGCGCGAATGACCGTCACGCCTTCTGCAAGCGCATGGACGACACCGGTGTCACTGACGGAAGCGATGTCCGGCCTGCTGCTTGCATATACGACGCCTTCCGTCAACCGGATGCGCGTACCGTCGGTATACACAGCCTCGGTCACCGTCACATCCGTATCACCTACCTGCAGCTCTCTTTTGCCTTGAAGCTCCACATGCTGTACGGTCCCCTCCGGCAGTCGGTCGACCTTCACATGAACATCGGCATACACGCCCGGAGCCGAGACGCTGGTCGCTCTAACCACCGCATCACCGAGCCCCAAGGCTGTAACGATCCCGTCAGCGGACACCTCGATCACCTGCTCCGGCTCCGAGCTGTAAACCGACCATACGACGCTCGCATCAGCTCTCTCCGGCCGAACTGTCGCTTTCAGCGCCTGACTTTCTCCCACGGCCAGCGTCAGTTGATCCGGTACAACTTCGATTCGCTCCGGCACAGGAACGTTATCGTTCTTCGTCAGCGTAAACTCGTCCACGATGCGGCCGTGGATCGTCTTGGCCACATAGCGAAGCTCATCGCCTACAATCTCAATCGATGCATACATCTGGGTCTGCTCTTCATCCACGACCTCATGCCATCCTCTTTCCGTGTGAGAATAGAACTTCGGCCCGGTTGAACCGGCAACGACATACGTCGTGCCTTTGCCGTCTGGAGAAATCTGCTTGTTCTTCATCGGATAAGACCGGACATAGATGTGATCATGACCGTTCAGCACCAGGTCCACCCCATGCGCCTCCAATACCGGCGCCCACAGCTCGCGAACCTCGGCCGTATCATAGATGCTGCCGTATGGCCCGCGGTGGAACATAGCGATTGTCCAAGGCTTATCATTATGAGCCAGATCCCGCTCCAGCCAATCCTTCTGATCCTCCAGCTTGTATTCACTGTTCAGCACGACGAAATGCATATTGTTGTAATCGAACGAGAAATTCGTGCCCTTAAGGTGATCCAATCCGTTGCCAGGCTGGTTGAAGTGCGCGAGGAAATCACCGTTCTCCTTCGTGCCCATCACCTCATGATTGCCGATGGCCGATACCAGCGTCGTGTTCATCAGATGCCCTTGAGCCGCGCCGAACCAATGGTTCCACTGCTCCTCCAGGAAGCCTTTGTCCACCATATCGCCGGCATGAACCATAAACTCCGCATCCGAATGCTCCTGAACAGCCTTGTCCACTGTATGGCCCCAAAGCTTGAATTCATTGGCCGTCGCTGCCTGGGAATCGGCAAAATACAAAAACTTCGTCCGCTCCCCATCGCCGTCGGCGGTCTTGAACGTGCCTTCACCGCTGTAATGACCTTGGCCATCTCCGACACGGTACACATATTCCGTCCCTGGCGCAAGGCCGGCGGCCGTCGCCTTATGGACACGAACCGTGCCCAGATCCAGCGTATGATACAGCTCGCTGCTGCCATCAAACCGCTGTACATTCGGCGCATCAAAGCTTGTAAATGCCGAACGCTCAGCCAGCTCGACCACCGTCCCGGTCGTTCCCGGATCGGTATGCCAGACAAACATTCTGGACTCGGCCGGATCTTCGCCCATGCCGACGCTGATGTTCGACGGAACCGGACTGCCCGCCAATGGCGAAACGGTGAATTCCGCGGCCTGGCTGTAGTGCTGGTCCTTGACAGCCTGAACGCTGTAGGTTCTCACATTCGCCGTGAGGACACGGGTGCTGAGTATGCCCAGCCCATCCGTGAGTCCGATTTCCGCTCCGTCAGCGAGAATCGCCGCCCCTTCGACTGGCATCCCTTGCTTGTCCTCTACCTTGAACTCCGTCTCATAGCCTTCCACGATGCCGTCCGCATTCCAGCTAAGCACATAGGCGGTCTCAATCCTGGAATGCAGCGGCAGGCCATAGAATGAAAACTCGGTGCTGCCTGTATCGACAAAAGATACCGCCCCCGATGTTAGTCGGATTGTGCTCGTGCCGGCCGCATCCCGTTTGACATCATAGCGGATCTGCCCGATCAGGTCCTGATCGTCTAACGATGCGGTATCGATGTCCTTCCAGCTCACCTTCACCACACCGGTTGTGCTGTTGATATCCGCCTGCACCTGCGATGTGCTCAGTTTCCCTCCCGGAATCAGCTCCAGGTTCTCCACCTTCGACATATCGAATGCGAACTCGACCTGTCCGCTGCGGATGTGCGATGTCCGCACGCCGCCGATATCAACCGTATACGTCCCTCCGGCATACACGGTATCCGGCGTGTCGTAGACTACCCGGGCTGCACCCGTGTCGACTGTAAAATGCCATTCTTCGCTTGTCTGATTGCCCGACATATCGCGCACCATCACCTTGACCTGGTGCACCCCGTCCGCCAGCGGGGTTCCGGGCGTGTAATGAATGCGCCCTTCCGGCGGATAGAGCGTATGCGGCACCAGGCTTCCATCCAGGTACAAGCGGATTTTGTCCGGATCAATCAAGGTGGTTCCCGGATTCTTCACGGGATCATATCCCTTGTCCTCCGCATACACCGTGATCGTCGGCGTATTATTGGCGATCACCTCTCCGTCCGCAGGAGAGAAATCGCGCAGCACCGGCGGATCGATATCATCATTGGCCGGGCCGTACAATGCGCGAATTTCATCCACATAGATAACCCCTGCATCCTTTTTCTCCGCTTGGGTCTCCATGTACCGGACCGGCATATCCATCGTGAGCGGAAGCTCTCTGCCCTTCGGCACCGTCGCCTCAAGGTATCTCCAGCCCGTAAAATCAACACCCGTCGTCTGATTGGTGAAATCCAGCGGGATGGCGCCTTTACTGTCACGCAGCTGCGCACGCAGCCAGTGCCGGTTGCCATCGCCATACACCCACATGCTGATTTTCTCCGGGTAACCCGGAATCTGCAAACTGTCATCCAAGGTTTTCGTATGAAGATACGCACCGGAGGTTCCCGTCATTCCTGTAAAATCGTACTCCAGCTTAAGCGAGCCGTTGCCGGAACGGACGTAGGTATCCTCTGTTTCGATAGAGACACGCGTCGATTTAACCTGCGCACCGGAGCTCGGCCTGTAGCGGTCCAGCCCGTTCTCGAAGTCCTCCAACATGACCGGAGGCAGGCCAACATTGACCTCAATCGAAGTTTCAGCCTGACCATATTTCACATAGATTCTGCCGGTCACGCCCTGCTCGTCCGTTGCCGTAAACGTTCCGCTGGCATCAATGATGCCGATATCCCCCTCAGTCCGCCACTCGAATCGGCTGTTATCCGCCTGGACGACCTGTCCGTTTCGCAGCGCCGTAACACTTAGCGTCTCCGTGGAGCCTGAGGCGAATGTCTTGACCGTATCGGCAAAAGACAGCTCGGTCAGCTCATCCACGACCTCGACACGCGCACTGCCGCTTAGCCCCCCGGATTGCACCTTAATGTCCGCAGCTCCCGCTGCGTTTCCGGCTCTGAACAAGCCGCCGCCATCCACGCTGCCCACAGATGAGTCCACGCTCCATACAGGCGTTCCCGTCATCTCTGCCGGATGGAGATTGGCATCCACAGCGGCAGCTTGGAAGCTGACCGTTGAGCCTGTCAGCACTCTTTCCAATGCCGGCGTCACCACAAGCTTGTCGGCTGCGCCTTCAGGCGCTTTATTCACCAGCAGAATGCCGTTTGCCGTCTTGCGCTCACCGCCATCAGAAGGAGAATTAAGCACGGTTCGCTCCTTCGCCCCCGGCAGTCTCGCAACGAAGGTCGAAGAGCCGCCGCCATCCAGGTTAATGGCATTGACGACCCCAAGCTCCTGCAGAATCTCCCCGAGCTGGACGTAGTTCACCCCTTCACTGAAGCCCGGCTGACGCCCGTCGATTTCGAACATGACGATCGAGCCATCCGCCTTCGTGCCAATCGCTGTTCGCGGATGGATGGCCGGATCGGCATGCTGCTGCACAACCCCGTCCTTCACAAGCTGAACATTGCCTCCGACAGCCATCGTGACATCCTTCCATTCCCCTTGCAGCTCGAAGCTTGCTGTAACCTCATCCCCGACCTGGAGCCCGTCCAGCTTGCTTCGATGCTGGCCTGACGCGGACAACACCACCTGATTGGCCCCGAGCGGGGAATTGCCCTTGTTATGATGGATGGAGACCACTTTCATGGTCAGCGTCTCCCCGCTAGCCACTCTTCCATTCACAACGTCCAGCACCACTTCATCCCCAAGATCATTGGTCATGGTAGACGTGTGGAACTTGTCCGTATATAGAACCAGCTCCTCATTCCCGCGCATCCGGTTGATGGAGGAGAGCGCGCTTGTCATGCCGTTGATGGTGACGCTCCGGCTGAGCGTCGGCGTTCCGAACAGGCTTGTGCCGTCCTCCTTGATGCCGAATGCCACTCTGCTTCCCTGCGGGCTGTTCAGAATCTCTCCCTCTCCCATGAACAGACCGAGCGGAATCCCGGTCGACATATCATAGAAGTCCGCATTCACCGCGGCGATGACCCGATTCCCTTCCCGGTCGACATCGGCCGCCATTTTGCTGACTCCCTCCATACCATATACCTTGCCGTTCGTCATGCCCGGTTGAAGCTCCAGGCTTCCCTGGGACGGCTGAAATTCCACCATATGAATCTTCTGTTCACCGCTGCCTTTCCTCATATTCATCCAGGTGTAGACCGCACCGGGTCCGATCTCCATCCGGCGGGTATCCACAACAGAGGAGCCCTGGGTTGCAGCAGCAGCTTGTCCGACTGGAAGCAGCAATGACAGAACCATCACCCCGCTTAACAGCGATGACAGCATCCTCTTGCTCCTCACGAAATTCATAAATTCCCTCCTTCCAATAATAAAAAGCCCTACCCGGGCAGTATAACGATAACCTGTAAATTCCATCTCCCTTCTTTGTTAATCAATGGTTAATTCTTTCATTCTCCATCGTGTTCATAATAGGACTTACCTTTATCTTAATGAAAATTTATTCCATTTATCAATGATACTTTTGGATTTTTATTTCATTTCATAGACAGGCATATGGGCCGAATTTCGTAGTTCAGGAGTATAGTTCGAACGACATGTACATGTAACACAAAGAGCCGCAGTCCTGTGACTGCGGCTCCATGCTCCGGATTATTTAGGCTTCACATTGCCTTTGGAATCGATTTTGGCATTGTATGATAGCTTATTCAGTTTGGCAATGAGGTTGTTGTTGTATTTGGAATCCATCAGCGTTGGCTGTCCTTGAATGATTTTTACCGGGGTAACCCGGCTGGTGATCTTCGAACCCTGGATATCAAAATGCACCATCATCGACAGCAATGTCTTGTCTCCCCCGCGGGTGGAGCGATTAAACACAAAGTTGCCGAGGGAATAATAGATCGGTTTCCCCTTGTAATACTCAATTCCCATCAGCGTGTGGCTGTGCGAGCCGATGATGATGTCCGCTCCGGCATCGATCATCTGCTTAGCCATCTTGCGGGCGTAATCCTCCGGATAGTCCGCAAATTCCTGATTCCAGTGTATGTACACAATCGTGACATCGTTATCCTTGGCCGATTTTTGGATATGGGTGAGCATCGGCTCCATCGCATATGCGCCGGCAACGCCCGGATTATTCTTGCCTGCAATCCACGAGTTGTGCGGAACGACCCGGCTGACGCCGAGCACCGCGATCTTTTTCCCCTTGACGGTTTTCACATAAGGCTTGAAGGCCTCGTCAATGTTGCTGCCCGCCCCCGTATGCCCGATCTTCTGCCGCCGCAGATGAATCATCGTGTCCATCATCGCCTGTGGGCCGTAATCCAGGATGTGATTGTTCGCAAGCGTCACACCGTCAATTCCGGCGTAGACCAGACCCTTGAGGGTATCCGGCTTGGAGCGGAAGGCAAAGGTTTTGTCCGCCTTTTTCCCCCGGATCGAGACCGGTGTCTCCAGATTGGCAAAGGCCAGATCGGCCTGCTTGAGCGTAGGTGCTACCTTTTTAAACGGAAACAGGTTGCCGTAGCGCTCGATCTGGTTCCCGACATAGCCATCCAGCAGAATGTCCCCTACAAAAATCAGCTCTATCGGCTCATTTGTAGGCTTGGTGGATGTCGCGGATGCCGCAGACGCCGGAAGAAGCATCATCACGACCAGCACAAGCACCAACCACTTCTTCATTATCGATCGCCGCCTTTCGTGGTGTAGTATCGTGTCTATCCATTCTTATACGCCTTAGACTGGAAAAAGTCGCTAAAGGTTGCAGGAAGCTGAAGTCAGTCAGCGTCCTGAACCGAAAAAAATAATTGAACATGACGATAAATCGCTATATATTTATACATAACGCAATCAATACGAAGAATTTGTTTACGTTTCGAAACCAACAAACCTCAATAATGAGCGAAAAAGGAGATTTGCGATGCATCTCAATTCCGGAGCGCACACGCCCTTTCTTATTGATGAAACGGATCGCAGC
The DNA here is from genome assembly GCF_002276395.1 of Paenibacillus sp. 7541. Lineage (NCBI taxonomy): Bacteria > Bacillati > Bacillota > Bacilli > Caryophanales > Paenibacillaceae > Paenibacillus > Paenibacillus sp. 7541. The sequence goes on from NZ_NQLZ01000007.1 coordinate 88,685, forward strand.
ATTATTGCCATCCTGGGAAAGCATGGACGCATGTCCTACACGGATCTGGCCAAAGAGATCGGCCTGTCCCGGGTCGCTGTGCAGGCCAGGGTACAGACGCTGCTGGAGAACGGCGTCATTGAACGTTTTGCGGCCGTGATCAACCCGGAGAAGGTGGGTATTCACGTATCCGCTTTTTTTAATGTGGAGGTGGAGCCGAAGTACTTGCAGCAGGTCGCCGATCAGCTGGAGCAGGAGCCTTACGTCACCAGCCTGTATCACATGACCGGTCCGAGCAAGCTGCACATGCATGGGCTGTTCGCCGACCATAAAGAGATGGAAATGTTCCTGAACGAGAAGCTGTACCCTCTGCCCGGCATTACGAGCGTGGACACGCAAATTTTGATCAAACGGTATAAAAGCCGGATGGGTATCCGACTGTAAATCTTACTTATCTTAACGGACAGAAAGGAATCATCACATTGAATCGTATAAAAAGCAATCCATACATCGAGCTGACTGTCGGCATGTTTCGAACCGGCATTCTGGGTTACGGCGGCGGTCCGTCTGTCATCCCGCTTATCCGTTATGAAGCGGTGACACGCTATCGCTGGCTGAACGACGATGAGTTCGGCGAGGTGCTGGCTTTGGCCAATGCGCTGCCGGGGCCAATCGCCACCAAAATGGCCGCCTACCTCGGCTATCGCGAGAAGGGTGCGCTCGGGGCCGTGCTGGCCGTGCTGGCGCATATTCTGCCTACCTGTATTGCGATGGTCGCACTGCTGTCCGCAGTCACTGTGCTGAGCAGCTCCAAGATTGTAGCCGGCATGATCGCTGGCGTAACGCCGGTCATTGCCGTGATGCTCGGAACGATGGCGTATGAGTTCGGGGAGAAAGCCGTCAAGGGGCTTGGCCTATACGTTGGCATCGGCATGTTCATCCTGTCCTTCCTGCTGCTGGAGGCGGTGCAGATTCATCCGGCCATCGTCATTATGCTGTTCCTGGCATATGGAGCGGTGCATTTCCGCGTGCTCGCGAAGCTGAAGAAAGAGCGGAAGAACAAGGGGGGATCGGCATGATGGAAGATTGGCTGCAGCTGTTAATCAGCTTTTTTGTCGCGAACGTCCTTGGCTACGGCGGAGGCCCGGCCTCCATTCCGCTCATGTATAAGGAGATTGTCACGAACCACGGCTGGCTGAACGATGTGGAGTTCTCCAACATGCTCGCGCTTGGCAATGCGCTGCCGGGGCCAATCGCCACCAAAATCGCGGCCTTTGTCGGCTACGGTGTAACCGGCTGGCTCGGCTTCATTCTTGCCATTGCGGCCACTGTCGTACCGTCAGCCATGGCGCTGATCTGGCTGCTGAACCTGCTGCAGAAATACCGCAGCTCGCCTGTCGTGAAAGGCATGACCCTGCTCGTGCAGCCGGTCATCGCCATCATGATGCTGGTGCTGACCTGGCAGATCGGCAAGAGCTCGGTCCTCTCCATCGGTTACCTTCAATTTTTCGGAATTGCAGCGGTCGCCTTCTGGGCGATGAACAAACGCAAAATCCACCCGGCGCTGGTGATCGTCGCGGCCTTTGCTTACGGCGGGCTGGTGCTGTCCCAGACGATGTAAGGTGAGGCAGGTTGGGAGTTCAATTCTGATAGAAGAAGTATTCAGGGAGCCGGACCGGATTACACAACAAAAAAAAACGCCCGTCACCAAACCGAATGCCTAAACCTAGGCTTTTCGTTCGTCGACGGGCATATCGTATTTGTTCCTTATCCATGGGCCAGCAGCTCTTTCAGCTGCTTGATCTGCTTTCGTTCTCCGGCAAGAACAAGCGTTGCACCAGCAACCAGTTTATCGTCCGGACCAGGATTAATCTTCTGCTCGTTTCTCTTTATAATGGCAATGATGTTGGCACCAGTCCTGGGACGTACCTGAAGTTCGGCGATGGATTTGTCCACACATTTGAAATGCGGCTCAATCCGCGTCCACTCAATCATCAAATCTTCCAGCGTGACCTCAATCGTCTCAAGCGCTCTTGGTTTATATGTCATGCCGCCAAGAATTCCGGCAATCTGTCTGGCTTCGTCATCCTCCAGCGTAATCTGGGAAAGGGTCTCCTCCGGATTATCGTTATCAAAATGGTACATCTCTCTGCGGCCATCGTCATGGATAACAACGACCAGCTTATCGCCGGACCTTGCCTGAATAAGGAACTTCTTCCCAATCCCCGGCAAATCGGTTTCGCGAATAATACTCATCTGGTAATCCTCCGTTTTCGTGTAATCAGCGCTACTAAAAGCCAATACTCCCTATTACGGATCAGCCTGAGCGAATGTTTCAAATTTCGCCGTCCGCTTAATCCATCTCTTCTGCCTCTGGAGCAGCAAGAAGGATCAGTGCACCAATCTGCGCTCCAGAAACTCAATAATACCCTGAAACATCCCGAACTTAAAGACCATTTTTCAAAAAAATCCGTGCAACTTTATCCAAACCGGGCAGCCATAGTGCCATTAAGCGCAACAGGAAAGTTCAATAGTTTATTCTTTCCATATCATTAAATTCATAACCGTGATCATGCGGACCAGCCAAACCGGAAATTATTTATTTTATTTCTGAACAAGCCGGTCTGCCGGGAACACAAGTCCGATCTGACGCCGCGCTTCCTCCATAATCTCCGCCGTCACCAGGGAGTTCGTCCAAGTGTTGACCGCACTTTCCCTCTCTCCGCGATTCAGCAGGTCGATAAACTCCCGGGCTTCGTAATACATCGACTCATGCTGCTGCAGCTGTGTCAGATTCTCCACCGTGCCGTCGCGATAGTGAATTTTCACATCATAGGGCTGGTTGATCTTATCAATGAGCATCGTCCCGTTCTCTCCCTGAATTTCGGCAGGCGCATAGGAATCGCTGATTTTGGAATGCATGATAACCCCGTCCATTTCCGGATAGGACAGAAGCAGGCTGCCTTCCCCGTCCACGCCCGAGGACAGCATCACGCCGGATGCCTGAACCGTGTCAGGCTTGCCGAACAGCGTCACCATCGGATAGATACAGTAAATCCCAAGATCCATCAGAGAACCGTTGGAGAACTCGGGATTAAAAGCATTAAGAATTGTCCCCTGCTTGTAGGCATCATAACGCGAAGAATATTGGCAATAGCTTGCAAAATAACGGCGAATCTGCCCCAGCTTGTACAGATTATCCCTCACCGTTCTGAAATTCGGCATCAAGGTCGATTTCATCGCTTCCATGAGCAGCACATCATAGGTTCGGGCTGCGTCAATCATCCGCTTCACCTCAGCCGTGTTCGACGCCATCGGCTTCTCACACAGCACATGCTTCCCATAGCTCATACACAGAACAGCCTGATCTGCATGAAAGGAGTTCGGGCTTGCAATATAAACCGCATCCACCTCTCGATCTTCCAGCATATCCTCCAGCCGGGTGAACACTTTAGGCTCCGCATATTTGGCGGCAAAAGCCTTCCCCTTCTCCTCCGACCTTGAATACACCACTGACAATACAAATTCCTCCGTATCCAGTGCGGCTTGAATGAACCGCTCGGTAATCCAGTTGGTTCCGATAATGCCGAAACGGACGGTCATCGCATTCACTTCCTTTCCCCTGTTTATCCGTGCTTACGTCTCATACACCACTTATGTTACTTCCAACCTTCGAATGCAGCGATCTTCTCCCGCGCCGTCTCCGGGATCGGTGTGCTCTTGCCGGTCGCTGTGTCCACCAGCACAATCGTCCCTCGTCCGGCAGCCTTCAGCTCGTCATTCACAACCACCGCATAATGAACATCCATGGAGGAACGTCCGATCTCCGCCACCTTGACATGGAGCTTAAGCGGGTCCCGCAAATATAACTGGGCCAAATACTGACATTCCAGATCGGCAACAACCGACACCTGCTGCTTGCTGAACAGCTCATCGGTCAGCTCCAGATTCTCGAAGTATTCAATTCGCCCCTGCTCAAAGTACATAAAATAACTCGTATTGTTCACATGACCGAGAATATCCGTCTCACAGTACCGGATTTTGATCGGAATCGAAAATTGGAATGAATCCAGCCAGGTGTTCGGGTCCGGCGTCATAAAGCTTGGTTTTCTCATGATGATCCCACCTCCGGTAATCAAGGCTCCTCTTCAGAAGCCATCACTTCTACAAGAATATAGAATACAAGCAGTGCCCGTCAATAGAAGAGGCGGGGGAATGATGGTTGCTCCATGCCGCTTTGTACCGTTATCCCTTTCGTTCAGGAAGCTCCCTGATCCTGCGGGATCATGCTGCTGAGCTTGGCGCAACCGCTTCTCGAATATCCGGACAGCGAGTCGTGCTCCAGCCAGTATATCAAAAAAAAGGAGACAGGCCGGTCAGCCCCGGTCTGTCTCCTTCAGAATTGCAGCAAGCTGCGATTCGATTCATTCAGCTTCGTTTCTTATAATACGTTAGCGCCAGGGCAAGGGCCAGCACCGATCCCTTAACGATATCCATCGCATAGTACGGTACCGACAGCATGATAAGCCCGTTCTGCAAAATACCGATCAGCACGGCGCCAACAAACGTGCCAAGCGCATTCGGACGGCCTGCGCCAAAGACGGAGTAGCCGATGAAGGCCGCCGCCACCGCATCCATCAGATAAGGGCCGCCGGAGTTCACCTCGGCGGTCATGACACGCGCGCCAAGCATGATCCCGCCAATGGCGGCAAACAGCGCCGACACCAGGTACGCAACCAGCCGGTAGCGGCTGACCGGAATGCCGGACAACGCCGCTGCTTCGCGGTTGCCGCCGATCATGTACATATACCGGCCATGCTTCGTATAGGTCAGGAACAGATGCACCACGACCACAACCAGCACCATAATGATGATGATCCACGGCACCTGCCCAATCTTTCCGAACACCGCCGGGATTTTGCCGGTTGCAAAATCGCCGTTAGGCATGATCATATTTTGCGAGATGGTCGCTCCCCGGGTATAGGTCAATGCCACGCCCTGGAAAATAAACATCGTCGCCAGCGTCATCAGCATATCGTCGATCTTGAAATTAATGACCAGAAACGCATTCACCAGACCGACAGCCAGACAGAACAGCAACGTCAGCCCGATGCCGATGCCGATATTCTGCCCATGCCACACAAACATCGAGATGACCAGCGCATTCGCAAGCGAGGCGGTCGAACCGACGGACAGGTCAAATCCTCCCACAGACAAGGAAACGGTCAAGCCGACGGCAATGATCGTGACAATCGAGATGGAGCGAAGGATGTTAATAATATTGCTTGGGTTCAGAAAGTTGTCGGCCATTATGCCAAAAACCGCAATGAGCACAACAACGGTAATGATCGTGCCGTACTTGTATAGAAAATCAAATGCGAAGCTCGCCGTCCGCTTTTCTTTTACAGGTCTTGCTGCATTCATGTCAATCCGCCTCCCGTGCAGTAAAGCAAAATCTCCTCTTCATCGGTGGAACTCGTCTCCAGCTCTTGGATGACGGCGCCGTCATACATGACATACACCCGGTCGGTAATGCCGATAATTTCGGACAGCTCGCTTGTCGCATACAGCACACATTTACCGCGCTCCGCCAGCTCGTGGACCAGCTTGAATATATCCCGCTTGGCTCCAACGTCCACCCCTTTTGTCGGCTCGTCAAAAATATACACATCCGCATCCGCAAGCAGCCATTTGCCAATCGCAACCTTCTGCTGGTTGCCCCCTGACAAGTTGCGTACCCGCGCCTTCTCGTTCGGCGTTTTGATGCCGAGACTGTCGATCATCTCTTGAGCCGCCTGCTTCTCCTTGGAGGAGCTAAGCCAGCTCCCCCATGCCGTGAACCGGGACAGCACCGTAGCGGTCAGGTTCGCGGATACGGCTTCTTCCACGAACACGCCTTCGCGGCGGCGCTCCTCAGGCACAAGCGCGATGCCTTGCTGAACAGCGGCATGCGGGGAAGAGAGTCTTAGCTTGCGGCCGTTCAGCAGGATGTCGCCCGTTGCGGTTGCCGATGCGCCGAACAAGGCGCGGCACAGCTCCGTCTTGCCCGCGCCGACCAGCCCTGCGAGCCCGACGATTTCCCCCTTGCGGATCTGGAGATCAACATGATTCACTTTGCCCGGGTCAACGATGCCGCGAGCTTCAAACACCACCTCCCCGACAGATTTCTCCGTCTTGGGAAACTGCTGCTCCATCTTGGTGCCGAGCATATGTTCAACGACACTCCCCTGCTCAAGATTGACGATTTGATCGGTGATAATATGCTGTCCATCCCGCATAATCGTAATCTCATCACAGATTTCGTACAGCTCCGGCAGCCGATGGGAGATGAAAATCACGCTGACCCCCTCTTCCTTCAGCTTCCGCACAAGCATGAACAGCTGCTCGGTTTCACTGTGACTGAGCGGTGCCGTCGGTTCGTCCAGCACCAGAATGCGGCACTGCCTGGACACGGCCCGGGCAATAAGCACCATCTGCTTCTCTGCCAGCGTCAGCTCCTTGACCACCTTCCGGCTCGGAATGCCGATGTTCATCCGCTCCATCACCGTTTGCGCTTCCTTATGCAGTTCATTCCAGCGGACGAGCCATTTGCCCTTCATATCATGGACCATCCGGTCCAGCATAATGTTCTCGCCAACCGTCAGGCTCGGAATGAGCGCGGTGTCCACTTCCTGGTACACCACCTGTATCCCGTAATCCTTCGCTTCCTTGGGAGAGCGGATGTGGACCTCGCGGCCCTCCATCCATATCTCGCCTTCATAGTGGGTGTAAGCCCCGGCAAGAATTTTCATCAGGGTCGATTTCCCTGCACCGTTCGCGCCGATCAAGGCGTGTGCCGTCCCTGCCGCAGTCTGAAAATCAACATTCGATAACGCTTTGACACCCGGAAAAGATATCGAGATGTTCTTCATCTGCAGCAGCGGGGTAGAGGCTGGTGTCGCTACAGCGGTTTCAGTTGTCATCGTTTCCGTGGAGTTCATCTCAGCGAACCTCATCCCTTCCAATAGGATAGAGCGCCCCTGTCTTCACACGAAGACAAGAGCGCCTTAAAGACTTGCTGCTTATTTACCGTTAGCTTCCTTCAAAGCCTTCATCCAATCCTCTTCAAAATCGGTGCTTTCTCCCCAACCCGGAATTACATTCGCCAGGTTCACCATATTTACTTCTTCCCCTGCCTGCTCCAGGGTCGCACGGTCAATCAAGGTTGGCTGCAGGTTATACGTGTCCGGCGTATCCTCGCCTGCAATCTTCTTCGCCAGGAGGCGGACATTGATCGCGCCGATCATCTTCGGATCAACCGCCGCTGTGGCCACCCAAGGGCTGTCCGCATTCTGCATGATCTCCAGATCCGCATTCGACACGTCGATGCCATAGATCTTGATTTCATTGCGTCCCGCTTCGGTAATCGCTCTGGCCGCACCGATCGCGAAGGCATCCCAAGTTGCGAAGATTGCGTCGATCTCTCCTGCCGGATACTTGGTCAGCAGCGCCGACACTGCATTCTGCGTATCGACCGAGGTCTGGTTGCTGGCTACGCCAAAGCGCTCAAGCTCCTTGATTCCCGGATTGTTGCTCAGCACTTCCTGATATACCTGGTTCCGCCGAACCATTGGCGGAAATCCGTCGACCCATAAGTAGACGATATTGGCATCCGGCCCCTGTTCCTCGACCAGTCGATCCAGCGCCAGCTGAGCCAGCTGCTCATCGTCCTGGGATGTTTGCGTGACACCTTCAACCTCTCCGACCTCAGGTACGGAGTCGAAGGTGACAACCGGGATACCTTTCTCCCGAATTTTCCGAATATCCTCTACGGTCGCAGGATCATCCCCGTGAGATATAATGAAGCCATCGTACCCGCTGTCGATCGCCTGGGCGATTGCATCATGAAATTTCGCGGAATCTCCGTCAGCGGAGAACGTATCTACTTTAAAACCCAGCGCCTCGCCTTCCTGCTTGGCTCCCGCCAGGAATTGCGCCGTATGATCATCGCCGCCGATTTTCCGAACGACCATCAGCTTGATTTCATCCTTCTCTGCAATGCCGGCAGGCAGATTCTCTACCTTTGCTGCTGCGCTGCCCGAGCTCTGCGTGCCGCCGCTTTGTCCGCATCCGGTCAATACCATCACCAATGCCAGCGCCAGCAACGTCAGTTTTTGTGCTGTTATACCGACTCTCATGTCCTCTTTCCCCCTGTAGCCATTTAAAGTGTTAATACCAGTAATCCTATAGGATTTTCAATATGCCGTCAATAGATTTCCGCTATTCCTGCTAGATTTATTTAAAATATGAGCGATATAGTTTACCTTCCTCAGTTGACCCTGCAATCTGCAACAAAAAAAGAGCCACCCCCCGAAGGTAGCAGCTCTATCACGAACACGGATTACAATCACGATCACGCGTTTACGCGATCATGGATGCCTAACATCAATGCTAACATGGAACATGAATGCCTAAATTATCCATCCTTTACAACTCGATTCGGACACCCAGTGTCTCCAGCCACGCTTTGGCGATCAGGCCATGCCCCGCCGGGGAAGGATGAACACCGTCCGGAGCCCAGAACGCCGCCTCGCGGCGGGCTGAGGCTGCGGCGAATAATCCGTCCAGCGGCACCAGCAGCGCCCCGTACTCCACCGCCAGCTCCCGCACCGCATGAATCTTCGGGTCCAGATCCTCTCTCCAGGCTCTGCGATCCTCCGGATGCGGCAGAACGAATGGCTCGACGAGAACCAGATTGGCATCCAGCCCGGCCTTCGTCCGCTCGATCAGTTGACGGTAGCCGGCCTTGAAATCTTCCGTGCTCGTCGGATCACCGCTGTCATACCTGCGCCAGCAATCATTGATGCCAATATAGATCGACACCCAGTTCGGCTTCAGATCAAGGCAGTCCTCCTGCCAGCGTTCATTCAGATCCACAACCCGATTCCCGCTGATGCCCCGGTTCAGAAATTTCACGCCAAGCTCCGGGAATTTCATCCCGAACAGGCTGTCCACTAATAACGGATAGCCGTTCCCGAGATCTGACGGGTTGCTCCGGTCTCGCCCACAATCCGTAATGCTGTCCCCTTGAAACAGGACGATATCTCCTTGCTGTAATCGGCTCATTTGGCACAATTCCTCCTTCTGTTTCCCTGCTGCTGGTTGTACAGCGAAATATGCGCCTTCCGCACGGCTGTGCTATGGAAGCGCTTGTACAGTAAAGGTATTAGCCATGAAGGTGTAAAATCCTTCTTTATTATGAACGATCGCAGGGCATCCATCCCTATCTCATCATCTCGGCCTATCCCATCATCTCGGCATTCCTTCATCGCAGCAGCGCATCATGCACCGGAAGGCATGGCCACCCAGTGCCCTTTGGACACCTCCACCAGCTCGGAATGCTCCAGTTGATACTTGTCTTCTCCCGTACGCTCTTCGAGAAGCACGCGCTTCCTCCGCGATTCCACTTTCGGGTCCGGGATTGGGATCGCCTCCAGCAAAGATTTCGTATATGCATGCATCGGATTGGAGTACAGCTCTTCGCTTTCCGCAAGCTCGACAATTTTCCCCATGTACATAACGGCCACGCGATCGCTGATGTGCTTCACCATCGACAGATCATGCGCAATGAACAGATAGGTGAGACCCAGCCGCTGCTGCAGCTCCTCGAGCAGCTTCACGATCTGCGACTGGATCGATACATCCAAGGCGGAGAGCGGCTCGTCGCAGACGATGAATTTCGGCTCTACGGCAAGCGCTCGGGCGATACCGATCCGCTGACGCTGACCGCCAGAGAACTCATGCGGATACCGGGACGCATAGGCCGGGTCCAGGCCGACCATATCGAGCAGCTCCTCTACCCGACGTCTCCGCTCCTGCTTGCTGCCGGTCAGTTTGTGAACATCCAGCGCCTCACCGATGATGTCAACCACCTTCAGCCGAGGATTCAGCGAAGCATACGGGTCCTGAAAGATCATCTGCATATGCCGCCGCATCGCTTTCATCTCGGAGGGGGACAAGCGGTTGACCGAGATGCCCTGATACAGCACCTCGCCGCCGGTCGGCTGATGAAGCCGCAGAATCGCCCGGCCTGTCGTCGATTTGCCGCTGCCGGACTCACCGACAACCCCGAGCGTTTCACCGGCCTTAATATGGAAGCTAATATCGTTAACCGCCTTTAAAACCTTGCCCTTGCCCATATCAAAATGCTGCTTCAGCGACTTCACCTCCAGCAGCGGCCCCTTGTAATCCGTGCCTGGGATGATCAGGGGCGCCGGCTTCGGCTTCTTCTTCTCATGCAGGCGCGGAAGCGCGTTTAACAGCTTCATCGTGTACGGATGCTGCGGATTCTCGAATATCTCCTCCGTCGTCCCCGTCTCCACAATTTCGCCTTCCTTCATAACGACCACCCTGTCGCACATGCCAGCCACAACACCGAGATCATGCGTGATCAATATGATGGAGGAACCGAAGCGCTCCTGCATATCTTTCATCAGGTTCAGAATTTGGGCCTGGATCGTCACATCCAGCGCCGTCGTAGGCTCATCTGCGATGAGCAGGGCCGGGCGGCAGGCAAGCGCAATCGCGATCATCACCCGCTGGCGCATTCCGCCGGAGAACTCGTGCGGATATTGATTGTAACGAGTCTCGCTGTCCGGAATTCCGACCAGCTTCAGCATGTCCAGCGCCTGCTTCTTCGCCTCCGGCTTGGACAGCTGCTGGTGCTTCACCAAACCTTCGGCGATCTGCTCCCCAATTCGGATTGTCGGGTTGAGCGAGGTCATCGGATCTTGAAATATCATGCCGATATCCCGGCCCCGAATGCTCTCCATCTCCTTCTCCGATTTGTCAGCCAGATTCTGTCCCAGAAAGCGAATCTCGCCGCCTTTCATATAGGAAGGAGGGGATGGCAGAAGGCGCATGATCGAGCGGGCGGTGACACTCTTGCCGCTGCCGGATTCCCCTACGATGCCGAGCGTCTCCCCTTTTCTAACCTCAAAGCTGACATCCTTGACCGCATGAAACTCCGAGTCACGCGAACGAAAAGCGACGCTCAAGTTGTTAACCTGCAATATCGTTTCCAATTCTCTCACCTGCCACTGTACGTTTATATCAACTATTGTTAAACTCAAATCTATTGACTTTCAAAATAGGCTCCCATAAAATATACTATATCAATCGGAATAATGCAATTTATGTCGAGGAGGAAGTTCATTATGAAGGGGGCAGAAGCGGCAGCGCAGAACCGGCTTGTCTCTACCATCAGCAATACGTATCGCAAGATTCTTCTGAATCCTTCTTATAAATACTTGTTGTTGCTGCTTGGAGCACCCGTAAATCTCGTTGTGTTCCTGATCTATTGGATCTGGCGAAGGAAAGATCCCTCTACACAGGCGGAAGAGCGAATTCATAGCCAGCTTGTGGAATCCGGGGCTCTGATCAAGCTTCGTGCAGACATCTATGAGCAAGAGAAGCGTAAGGCCGCCTTTTTCAAACGAACGGCGGATGAGCGGCAGCTTCAGCGCCAGGCCGAGCGCATCGCAGACGTCCAATTGCGAGAGCTCGTCAAGGAGCAAGCCGCCAAGGAATTGAAGCTGAGCGGACAGCAGCGTCTGAGCATGGCCGATACATTCGAACGGCTTTTGCAGCACCCGTTATTTTTGGCCGCATCATTCATTCCCGGCCTGCTCATGTACATTCTTATATTTCTATATAGCAATCCTTATATGAAATATATTTTCGAAAGGCTTGTGATGACGGTTTTCGTTATTTTCGGCGTAGCCTTTCTCGTCTTCACCATTCTGTACCTGTCACCCTTTAATCCGGCGGCCAACATTCTGGGCCAGACGGCAACAGCCGATCAGATTGCCGCCTTTAACCGGATCCACGGGCTCGATCAGAGCTACTGGGTGCAGCTGTGGAACAACATCAAGGGGATTGCCTTCTTCGATCTCGGAAGATCGTTCTCCGGCAACGAGGATATTACAGCAAGCATCGCAAGGAAGTTTCCGATCACGTTGACGCTGGCGCTCATCTCGTTGATTGTAGCGGTGGCGATTGCGTTGCCGATCGGGATTATTTCCGCCACGAGACCGAATTCGTTCTTTGACTATACGTTCATGTTTGTTGCCTTGATCGGACTGTCGATTCCGAACTTCTGGCAAGGCCTGATCCTGATTCTGAACTTCTCGATCAAACTGAACTGGCTGCCTGCAACCTTCAATCCGGCCAACTGGCTGTCGATGATCATGCCGGTGATCGTGCTGGGGACAAGCCTTACCGCTTCGGTCGCCAGAATGACGCGGTCCTCCACGCTGGAGGTCATTAACGAGGATTATATGCTGACAGCCAAGGCCAAAGGGCTCGGCAAGCAGACCATTCTGATGAAGCACGCGGTCCGCAATGCCCTGATTCCGATCATTACCGTCATCGGTCTACTGTTCGGGGGGATGCTGGGCGGTGCAGCCGTCACGGAGAAGGTATTCAATATTAGCGGGATCGGCAGCTATATCGTGGACAAGCAATTCATCCCCGATATTCCGGCGATTATGGGCGGCGTAGTATATACAGCCATCACCATCTCGCTGATCAACGTGATCATTGATATTTTATATGCATTCTTTGATCCGAGAATCAGATCCAAGATGAAACAATACTAAAGCAGGTGTACTCATGATCAATAAGCTTAATTCCAAGCGACATACCAATCACCAGCTGAAATCGTCCCCCGAGTACAGCCAGGCGAGCTTCACATTTGTCTTGTCTTTGGCGATCACGGTCATCCTTCTGCTAAATAGCTTTCATTATGCGGATGGAACGGTACGCTCCTGGGTCTTCCTCGCCTTTGCAGCTTATGCGGTGTTCACCATTATTCAGCTGATCATCGCCATTCTGATCCGGCGGGACCTGCTTCAAGCGGGTGATATCCGGCGCTCTACCAGACTGCTGGGCTATGTGCAGCTGCTGAGCATTCTTTCCGGCAATCTGTTCACCACCGTATTCGGGTGCAACCTGGTCAAGAAGCGGAAGCCGCCCGAGTACACCATCGCGGTCTACATGCTGCTGACCCAGCTGTGTGTCATGGCGATATCGGCCTTGAATTTATTCAAGCCATATGTGTCCAACACCTTTCTGCCGGCGATGTTCGGGTTATTGATCATCACGGTCTTTCATTTCGCATCACTGCTGCTGGTCGCCAAATACGTGGACGGACACTACGCCCATCCCAAGCTGGTGTGGATCGCGCTGCCGCTCGCGCTGTCAGCGGTATCCGGCAATCTGTTCGCCCTGGTGCTCGGCATTAATCTGCTGGCCAAAATCCGCCGCAATGGCAACCCCGCGCTCACGCGCTGGGGAGACGTATGGGTGAAGCTGACAGGCAATTCAACCGCGATGCTCGGCCTGTTCTTTGTTGTCTTTCTGTTCTGCCTGTCGGTGTGCAGCCTGCTCACCTTCGAGTACAGCTTCGCGATTGATAACAACTACAGCGCAATTCTGCTGCCGCCGAGTCTGGAATATCCGCTCGGGACGGATAACTTCGGCCGCGATCTGTTCTCCAGAATTGTGTACGGCGCAAGAATATCCCTGATTGTCGGCTTCGCCTCCACGCTCGTCCCGGTTGTGATCGGGGGCATCCTCGGTGCGATTTCCGGATACTACGGACGTCACACCGACAACATCATTATGCGGATGCTCGACGTGCTGTACGCGATCCCGGGAATTCTGCTTGCGGTGGCGATCATCGCCGCGTTTGGGGCCAATACCGTCAACCTGATTATTGCCCTCAGCGTGGGGGCCATTCCTACCTATGCAAGGACGATGCGAGCCAATGTGCTGCTCGTGTCCACCTATGAATACGTCGATGCGGCACGGGCATTCGGCTCAAGCAATCTGTCGATTATTTTCAAGCATATCGTGCCGAATTCGCTGGCCCCGATGATCGTGAAATCCACGCTTACGATTGGTTCAGCCGTCATTGCAACGAGCAGCTTGAGTTATCTGGGGCTTGGCGTCGAGCCGCATATCCCGGAATGGGGCAATATTCTCAAGATCGGCAGCACTTATCTGGAAACTCATTCTTATCTGGCCATTTATCCGGGTCTTGCCATCATTTTGCTTGTCCTCTCCTTTAACTTTCTGGGAGACGGGCTGCGGGACGCGCTCGATCCGAAACTGGATTAAACTTCAACGCCGTTCACTCAGGATTTTGCAAAATACGATTCCGGCATTGCAAAAGCCTTATTTTATATAACATTACCCAGGAGGTCATCATCATGAAAAAGAACAACCTGCTGCTGCTCATGCTTACGCTTGTCATCGTGCTTGCGGGCTGCAGCGTTACGACCAAAGAAGATGCACAGCAACAAAACCAGCAAGACCCTGCAGCGGAAACACCGGCCGATAACACGGCAGTCGATATTGAACTGCTCGGCATGAGCGCAAACGAATCCGATCTTAACATCATCCGCGACCAGCTCAGCAAGAACGGCTTCAACGTGAAGCTCAACCTGCAGCCGGACTACGGCAGCTACAAAGCTCAGCAGGATGCCGGCAACTTCGACATCGCCCTGTCCAGCTGGACCACCGTCACCGGGAACCCTGACTATGCGGTTCGTTCCCTGTTCAAGACCGGCGGCGACTACAGCATTATGTCGGATGAAGAGGTGGACCGTCTGATCGATGAGGCAGCCACCCAGACGCCTGAAGAAGCGGTTGAGACATATCGTCAGCTTGAGCAGCGTCTCGTGACAGACAAAGCGTACATTGCACCACTGTACATTTCTTTGAAGAGCCAGGCTTTCAACAAAGAGGTGCTGGACCCAAGCTCCGTACGCCTCTCGAAGTCCCGTTCCCTGCCATGGGAAGAAGTCGATTTCAATGATACATCCAAGCGCGCTACCGAGCCGCTCATTTTGTCCCAAGCCAACTCCGAGCTGACCTCGCTCGACCCGATCAAGGGCAACGACGGCTCGATCAACATCATCAACACCAACATGAACGTGCGTCTGATCAACCTGACGGATGATGACAAAATCACTTCCGAAGGCTCCCTGTCCTACAATCATGCCATAGGCGAGGGAAATTATGATTATTACTTCATTCTGCGCGATGATATTAACTTCGCCAGAATCAACAACAAACAAGCCGAGGATTCCGGCGAGCGCGTTGGTGCCGATGACGTCATCTTCTCGATGAACAGAGCGAAAGACAAAGACTCGGTGCCGGACCACCGTACGTATACCCTTCACGAGCATATCAATACTGTAGAAGCGGTAACCGATCTGAGCGAGCTGGAAAATACGAAAGTATCCGGGTCCAGTGAAAGCATCAAGGATGCGCTGGAAAAAGGATTGTCCACCAAAATCTCTGCTCTGGTCAGCGACAAAAATCAGGCCAACAGCAGCGAAGGAAAATACCAGGTCATCAAGCTGACAACGACCGAGCCGTTCCCGCAAGTGCTGAACTATCTTGCCCACCAATCGGCAGGCATCGTGTCCAAGCAGCAGGTTGAAAAAATCAACACGTATGACATCAACAACTTTGATATCAACAAAGACATTCCATACGGGGATCAAAGATCCGTAACCGAAGGGGATGGCTACAACAATACGCTTTATGCCAGCGGCCCGTATATTCTGTCTTACAAAAATGATTACGAAGCCGTCTTCTACAAAAATCCGGGCTACATGAGCGGCACCGAGCATGAGCCAAGAATCGAGCAAATCAACGTCCGCTTCATCAAGGACGCCGAAAGCACACTGTCTGCGCTTCGCAGCGGCGAGATTCATCTGTATTACGGCGTGCCGGAGACCCGCTATGATGTGGTTCAAAGCGACAGCAAGCTGGAGCTGACAACGATCGAGAGCAATGCGGTATCGTACCTCCTGTTCAATACGAAGAACCGGGATGTTGCTAATAGCGATGATTTGAGAAAAGCGGTGCTCTACTCCATCAATCAGGATGAGATTTTGGCCTATTACAGCAACAACAAGATCAAAGCCTACTCTACCGTAAGCCCGATCGTCAAAACCGGCAACGAGCTCGTAGCGGATCCGGCGAAGGTTCAGGAATTCCTGAACGCTTACAAAGCGAGCAAATAATAACGCAGCTTTAGCGATAAGCGGATTCGCGCTCTTGCTCGTTGTGCCTCCCTATCCCCTATCTATAGCCTTTGCATGAGTATCCCTTTTGATCAGGAGGCGGATGATGGGGGCTAAGGAAGGGTTGAATAAGGACAGTTCGAGGCTGAAAACAGAGGCCGAAAAAGTTAGTCGGCTCTAAATATGCTTCTACGCTGCCTGATCAAACGGGATAATGGTGCAAAGCCCACGGATAGCACCATGCGGGTCGGGGCGCTGCCTTTGGCCCACCTGTCCGATAATGAGAAGTGGCGATACAAGGATCATCTCCTGCATCGCCACTTTTTTATTTATCCCAAGCAATCGCAGAGCCCGCCTACATCAGCTCGAGCCGAGATAGGGAATACTGCACGTCGTTTCGGCCGGCTCTACTGCGCCGTCACCACCGCTGCCGGATCAATGCAGTCAACCATCGACCGCACCTTCACTGAACCCGGGCTTCCCGGCACGAAAGGCTGATCCTCGTCGCTGCGGCGGTAGAAGGCAACCGTCACTGGGATCCCTGGAATGAGATCAAAGTAGTTGTCGCTGTAGATCCCCTCCTCTTCCTGCGACAGCCACACATGACGCGCCAGCACATCGCTCTCCAGCACGAATGCCGTGCCGCCGTTGTCCTCCTCGATCTCGCGAACGCGAATCGTCGGACGGCTGAGTCGGAGCGCCTTGTCATTCACGAAGAAATACGTCTTGCTGTCCACTTCACTTCCGTCCTCCGTCTGCAGCCGTGCAAGCAGCACCACCTGCGCCGGATCATGACCGCCAAGCAGTTCGCTCTCCGTCTTCCGGTACACAACCAGCGCCGCCTGCTCATCCGCACGAACCGGCTGTTCGAAGGCATTCAGCTCGTTCCCCGCATAATCAAGCAGCTGAATGTGCAGTGTGCCTGCGATCGTCTCGGATACATCCGAGACGAGATGCACCAGCACCTCCTGATCCTTGCCTTCAATGGACAGGCTGACGTCCCGGAAGCTGCGCTTAGCCACGTATTGCAGCGCCTTCCATCTGCCGAGATAGTCCATGCCTGCCCAGGAAGCAACCGGCCAGCAATCGTTCATCTGCCAGTACAGCGTGCCCATGCAATACGGCTTGTTCCGGCGATGCGCCTCAATGGCCATCTTCATGGCTTCGGCCTGCTGAATCTGACTCATGTGCAGGAAGGACTCAAAATCCTTCGGCTCGTTATAATATTGCTCCATGTACGTTTTGATCAGGCGATTGCCCGCCCCATTCTTCTGGTGAGCCAGCATCACCTTCGATTCCAGCTCCATATCGCCTTCCTCCGCGTAAGTCCGCACCGTCTTCGGCTCGGGGAACGACTGGAAGCCATACTCGCTCATGAAGCGACCGACATAAACGTTATAATTGCTGAACGGCTCCTTGTTGTGCCATACGCCCCAATAATGAATGTCTCCGCTTGTGGTGGACGGATTGGCATGCTGCGTTTTATCTCCGCTGAGCGATACTATCGGAGATGAAGGCCAATATTCGCCCCCTGGCGCATACGCAGAGACGGCTTCAGGCAGAATCCGGTGGAATACCGCCTCGTAATCGCTCCAGATCTTCTCGCGCTGCTCCATCGTGTAATCCTTCTTCCAGCCCCATCCGGCATGCTCGTCATAATGCGCCCAGGCCGAGTCAATCTCATTGTTGCCGCACCAGAGCACGATGCTCGGGTGATTGCGGAGACGTACAATATTCTCTTCTGCCTCCAGCCTTACGCTTTCGAGAAACGCTTCGTCACCCGGGTACATGCTGCATGCAAACATGAAGTCCTGCCACACCATGATACCGTATTCATTACACAGCTCGTAAAAAATATCCTCCTCGTAAATGCCCCCGCCCCATACACGCAGCATATTCATGTTGGATTCGGCTGCGGACGCGATTTCGTGCCGGTAACGCTCCGCCGTCACTTCCGTAATAAAGCTGTCGTTCGGAATATGGTTCGCTCCCTTGGCGAACACCGGCGTTCCATTCAGCTCAATGTAGAACGAAGTGCCCCGCGCATCCGGCTCCCGCACCAGACGGACGCTGCGCAGGCCGGTTCTCACCTTCTTCTCAGCCGCCACCTGCTGTTCCTTCACAAGCTCGGCATGAAAATCATACTGATGGGCCTCTCCCAGCCCCCGGCACCACCACAGCTTCGGCTCGGCAATGGCGATCTCCAGCTCCACCGTATGGGTTCCGGCAGCAAGCTCCACGTCCTGCTCCCACTGCCGACCGGCGGCCGTCAATCTCAGTTTGCCCTGCCATGCCTGCGTTGCCTCCACCGTTGCCATAGCGGTCACTCTGGCCGAAGCCGGGGATACCTCATCTTGACGGATGAACAGATCGGCGATGCGAACCTCGGACCATGATTCAATACGCACTTCCCGCCAGATGCCGCTGGTCACAAACCGCGGCCCCCAGTCCCAGCCATAATGGTAAGGCGCTTTGCGCGCAAAAATGCTCACACGCTTGTCGCCCAGCCCCCCAAGCTCAGACTGATCATTCGAGGCCGGCAGCGGGTAACCCAGCGCCGCAAGCTTCGGCAGATCCTCCTGGATTGGCGAACGAAAGCGGATCCGAATCACATTGTCCTCTGACTTCAGGAACCGCTTCACGTCGACACGCCAAGCGCGGAACATATTATCGGCAGACAGCACCTGCGTTCCGTTCACATATACCTCGGCATAGGTATCCAGACCGTCACATACAAGCTCGACTCTCTCCTGGGATTGAACCTCCGGCTCCAGTCGGAACGACGTCTCGTATTCCCAGTCCTTTTTGTCAATCCACTGCAAATCATGCTCATTCGTGCCATAGAACGGATCGGGAATTATTCCGTTATGCAGAAGATCCGTGTGAACACAGCCAGGCACCTTGGCGGGAAGCCATTCCGACTCGTCACTGGCCTTGAATTTCCATGCATGTAACTTCAGAACGTTTAGGGTCATATTGATCTCCTTTTATCCTGTTTTTCCAAAAATATAGCACCCGCCATCCCGGTCGTCAACCATAAAATTATCACTAAACTAACAAATAACCTAACAAATAATCATCATCGTTTTCATTATGTTAGGTAAAGATGTATCGTTTTCTAGGAAATCAGATGATCCCCTTCTGGTAGCGTAAGAAGAATAACAAATAAAGAGGCCCCGATGCTTATCGCATCGGAGCCTCCAGCTGCGTGCCTAACTACTCATCTTCCCGGAAGGCCGGGTGCGGCTCGCGAACCAGGACATCGGCCTGGATGAGCAGCCGCTCATAATTGGAGCCTGGATTCACAATCCGCCACAGCAACTGATCGACAGCCCGCATGCCCAAGAGCTCCTTGTCCACGTTGACCGTTGCCAGGATGGCCGGATCATCATAGGTATTGTCGAATCCGGTGACCTGAACCTGCCCCGGAACGTCAATCCCCCTTGACTTCAGCACGTCGATGACAAACATCGCGGTGATGTCATTGTTGCACACGAACAGCTCCGGAAGCTCGTGCTCAGTCAGCGCCTTGGACAGCGTCTCCTGAAAATGAAGGCCGATATCCGGGCTGATCAGCTCCGGAATCTGCCCCATGCCGAGTTGATGGTCAGCCAGCACGGACATATAGCCCAGATAGCGCTCGTAGAAGCTCGGGGCATCCCCGATATTGCCGACATACTGAAACGATGTGAAGCCCCGGCTGACCAGCTTGGTCATCATATGCCGCATCGCGGACAGGTTATCTGTGAACACCGTATCCGACTGGAAAGCGGGATCCATGTGATCAATCATGACGACCGGAATGTTCAGCTTCTTGATATCGAGCAGATTCTGCGTCGTGACGGAACCGACCGTGACGATGCCGAGCAGCCCCTGCGGGTTCAGAAGCGAGAACATATGGTCATTGGAGGGCTCCGTAAGGGTCACAATATCGAGCCCTTTCTGATTCAACCGGGCAGAGATGCCGTCAAACACAGGCCCCCAGTACAGCGACTCCCGGTTCTGATGGCGCACATTCGGGAACAGCACCAGCACCGCCCCGCTCCATTTCCGATGGTCAGCCTCCTGCAGCTGTGACCGCTCCTTCGCCGGCAGCGGCTGATCCTTGAAGTAGCCAAGCTGACCGGCTGCCTTCAATATCATGTCCCGCGTCTCCTTGCTGACGCCAGGCTTGCCTGACAGCGCACGGGATACGGCGAATTTGGATACACCCGCAAACTCCGCAATTTCCTGTAGCGTTACTTTATTTTTCATTACTCGTCTACCTGCCTGAACGATATATTGGGAACGGAGTTTATGTAATGCCATTCCGTTAGCTTGCGTTAGGATACAAACATAATATATTGGAAATAGACCGGGAAGTCAAAGCATAATAAGCCAGACGCTGCTATCCGCTGCCTCGAAACGATAAAAAGCCTCAGCAGACTGTCTCTCCAGTCCACCGAGGCCAACACGAGCCGATCGCTTAAACTTTTATCTCCTCTAAAATTTAATCTCCTCTTCTTCAAACAGCGGCTCCCATTCCAGACCTTCACCCGTGATTTCCTTACGCAGGTCGGATATGCTCTGAAGCGTCTTCTCCCGCTGCTCTTCCAAAGATAGGACCGTCTGGATATATAGTTGTTCCACTTTCTTCTGCGTGCTGCTTGCCATGTCGGCAATCTCTTTTTTCCTTACGGCATTGCTTTGAGACATCTCCGTGGTGTATTTCTTGAACAGCTTGTTGTACTCGTTCTTCGCCGCTGTTTTGCTGATGCGTCCCATCTTGTACTTCCACATCGGGCTGTTGAGCGAACTGGAGCTTGAAGCGTTCCGAAGCTTATACATTGCGCTGTTCAGATAGCTTTCATTCACCGTATTCTTAAATTTAAAGGCCGAGCTGTTAAGAGAAGCCGGGTTAATGGCCTCGCGGTAAGTCCACATATAACTGTTCAGGAAAGCATCGTTCAATTCCTTATCCAGCTTCCACATCGTGCTGTTCAGCATGCCGATGTTGGCCTGGCGCGCATAGTTGTACATCGGGCTGCCCATATGCCCAGGGTTAATGTAACGGTTGTACTTCATCAGCTGGTTCCGCATATTCAGGCTGCCGTCCGCGTATCTCGCGCTCAGCGCCTCATAATCGTCATTCAGCAGCTGCACCCAGTGCTCCTGGTCTTCCAGCACCTTGCGCTCAAGCTCGTCGAGCGCGGCCTGGCTTTTATCGTTAAAGCGTTTGTAATCCTGCTCAATCCGGGCCTGATATTTGTTGTACGTATCCACCGTCTTCTTGTTAAACGCCTTGTAGTCGCTCCACACCTGATTGATCCATTTCTGGTCAGCAGCATGGACAGCACCAGCCGGAACCAGAACAGCAGTCGCAATCAGCAGGCTGCACATGATCAGGAGTGATTTTCGGAGAAATGACATCAATAAGTTCCACCCTTCTACCAGAATAATCCATAGGTTATTGTACCCAAAGCAGCATCATTCTCCAATAGGCAATAGGTACACCCTGACCCGGAGCCCAAAACTTACTATCATTATCCAGTTTTATTGCTTGCTTGCGCAAGGGTCCTACCCGCCTCGGACATATCTTTCGGCATCGTATATCCTTATGAATCGTCATCCGCAGTGGATGGTTTACAGCTTTCCCTTATCCAGCACGCATCGCCATCGGTTTGCCGCTTTTTGTCGAACAGATTAAAGAGAGGGCCCTTTAGGTTTCATGACCTATAAGGACCCCTTCCGCATACCTATTATAGATGATACTTTATTGTAAGCTGCACTTCAGCCCGGTCTGCGTCTGCCGCACACCATCATCAGATCAACGGTCATATCCGCCGTCTTTTGTCCAAGGACCGCCATAATGTCTTCTTCAGCTGCCCCCCAGGCCAGAGGCGTCATCGTGACCAGATCCTTCATCAGCGCCGGGCCCACCTGATAACGGTACTGAACCGGTCTTTGGGCAACCAGCTCATAATGCCGGGTAAAGAGCCTCAGCAGCTGGTCGTTCGTCTCTCGTTTATGACCGGAATCAGGATAGAGCATTTCCCTCAATTCCTTGAGATATCCGATCCCGGGAATCACTTTCAGCACAAGCCCCTCTGCGGTCAGCAGCCGGTTAAACTCCGCATAGTTGGAAGGCGACAAGATGTTCAGAATGACATCAAACTGCTGATCCGCAAATGGAGCCTGCGCCAAATCCCCGACACACCAGACGGAATCCCGATCCGACTTGGCCGCGGTCAGAACCCCTTCTTTGGCAATATCAAGCCCCGCGCGCACGCATCGGCCCGGCTTCTCGCCATCCAGCGCACGGCCAATCGCAGTCAGATGCGAGCCTTCACCACAGCCGGCGTCGAGCAGGGTCAGCTGCCCGCGCTCATCTGCCAATTCCTGTACGACGTCAATGATCTCAGCCAGCATCGGCTGAAAAAAACCGCTGTCGTTCATTCTTTTCCGGGACTGGAACAGCGCTTTGTCATATTTGGTACTGCTTCTGCCTGCAAGCAGATTTATATAGCCATGCCGCGACACATCAAAGGAATGATGGTTGTCACATACCAATGCCGCCGAATGCTCCGCAAACTTCATCGAGGCGGTGCATACCGGGCAGCGAAATAGATGCTCGTGCTGCCGCAGCGCTTTCGTTCTGATTCGTAATCTATCATGTTGATGTTGGGACATCGTCTTCTCACCCTTTTCATTCGTTTATTACGATAAAAAAAGGTGCAGGAAAGAAGACCCTTGCCTAATTTCATTGAAAAAAGGCCGGGCTTGCTATCAACTGCACCTCTAATTAACGCAAACGAATGTAATGGATCATAAGAGCAACTATCCTTTAAGGGTGGTTTGGGGGCTATCCAAGCATGCCCTGTCTCACATTGTAACATGACTAGCTTAGTACAGGTCAAACATGCTGATATCATATCCCTGCGCTTTCAAATAGTTGAACATCTGGGCCCGGTGATGCTGGGCGTGGGTCACCACTTCGATCAGCCATTTGGCCTGCGCGCTTCCATGCTCCAGATAGAACGGCCGCGTCTTCTTATGCAGAAACGCATCATCCTCCAGACTGTTCATGTAGGATCTTAAGTTCTCAAGCCCGCTCTCCATCCACGTGATCAGCTTCTCCTTGTCCTGGCCGTCAGCAGCGATGGCGCCTTCCAGCTTGCGGATGTCCGCCTCCGGCTTCTCTTGCATAATCAACAGATCGGTTGCGGGAACAGATACCAGATGATGCACCAGCTCCAGCAAGGTTCTCATGTTGTCAGCGGGACGGTAATCCCAGTGCTCGTCCGAGATGTTCCGGATCAGATTGGAGGATGTCCTCACAATCAGTTCAAGCTCCTCAAACAGCATTTGCTTCAGTTCTCCAACTTGACTCATAACCCAATCTCCCTTCAATTCTATTCATCGTCCCAACTCTCTCGATCCATACTTAACCGTCCGTCTTGGCCCTCACAACGGCGCATGCTCCACGCCATAACGAACCCAATCTTCCTTCGGCGGTCCATAGACGCCATACGGCTTTAATCCGGCCTGACGCATCAGCACGGTGATCTGTCCGCGATGATGGACAATGTGCTTGATCAGCCCCATAATGATGGCGGCATTGCTTTCCTGTCTGCCAAAGGCCTCCTGAACTTGCCCAAGCGATTCATCTCTCCAATTCGCCTGAATCACCTCTGCTGCCCGGGCACTGACCTGACGGAAAGTAGCGGCGATTTCCTTCGCCGTGGCAGGTACAACCTCCGCATTCGGCACGGCTTCCATCTTCAGCCCGAACTCGGTCAAATACTCGGGAATGTTTGTCGTCAAATGCCATGCGATTCTCCCAAGAGAACGCCCCTCCCCATGAACCTGCTGCTGCAATGCCTCATCGGTCAGACCATCCAGCACATGCAACGTAAGATCAGCTTCCCGGTTCCATTCCTTAATAAAATCTGCAACGGTCACATACATAAGAATCCCTCCGCAATCTTCTGAAAATGGGTTCGAAGAACATACAGCCTCAGCGATGACTGGCAGCTGACCTGCCCCGCCACTTCTGACAGATCACGTGCGCAGCCGGAATCGGCAGGGGATCTGTAGACGATCAGTAGCAATCGGCAGACTACTATCAGACAGCCGGCCTGATGAACAGACCGCGCTTCGAACCTGCTCTTAGTTTAGGATATAATAGTGACAACTATTGTCATAATCATTCAAAAAGATGGAGGGCCCCTCATGTCCAAATCCAAGCGTCTGATGGAGCTGATGATGACCGTCAACCGGATGCGAAAATTTACGGTCAAGGAACTCGCGGACCAATTCGGCGTCTCCACCCGCACCATGCTGCGGGATCTCCAAGAGCTGAGCGAGCTTGGGGTGCCTCTGTATTCCGAGGTCGGTCCGCACGGAGGATATCAGGTGCTGCGGGAACGCATTCTGCCGCCGATCGCCTTCAGCGAGGAGGAAGCGGTCGCGATGTTTTTTGCCAGTCACGCCCTTCGGCATTACTTATCCCTTCCTTTCGAGACAGAATCGTCAGCAGCCCTGCAAAAATTCTACAATTATATGCCAGGCGATGTCCGCGACCGGATTGATCAGATGAAGAACCGGGTCGACTTTCTGACGCACACCCGGAAGCAGAAGCTGCTGTTCCTTGACACGCTGCTCGATGCAGCCGTAACGCAGCAGGTCGTCGCCATCCAGTACGAAACGAAGCGCGGTTTGTCCGAGCGGAACATTCAGCCGGTAGGGATCTATGCCATCAACGGCTTCTGGTACTGTCCCGCGTACTGCTTCTTGCGGGGAGATTTCCGGCTCTTCCGCTGCGACCGGATGAAATCGGCCGTCGTACGTGAAGATGTAAAGCCGCTGGATCACCGCCATATTCATCTCGGGAACTGGAGGGCGCAAGGGGCTGAACAAATCGAATATATGCTGATCGTGGCCGAGCTTACCCGGGAAGGCGTCCAGCGGGCCGAAGCGGAATTATGGCCCTTCCCGCACATCGAACTTCGGGCGGACGGGAGCGGGCGGCTCCTTCACGAAGTGCCTGCTAATGACGTGGATTACTTCGCGCATTATTTTCTCGGGCTGGGCACGGAAGCGACCGTGGTAGAACCGCAATCGGTGATTGACCGGATGAAAGCTATACTGGCGGACATATCCGCCAAATATAATGGATCTCTAACCGATTCCTGATCCGGCTATTCGATAGCTGATGCCTGATCCCTCATCATATCGTTCATCGCCCGAACTCGCCTTCCGTAGACGGTGACCGTTCGCGTTTTGCGTCCCTTCCCCTCACCTGATTAGGCCATTAGCAAGAACAAGCTCACCTTAACCAACAACCAAACAACCCCCGGTCCACCAGCAACAGCTGGCAGGTCGGGGGTTGCTTTCCTTCCATATCTGGACTGAACCTAACACGCTAATAGGATAGGCAGTCAAAAGTGTCAGACCATAATTTTGCAAATATCGTTAGTGAATTCCAGTGGATCCGCTACAGGCAAGCCTTCGATCAGCAGCGCCTGATTGTACAGCAGATTCGTGTACAGCTTCAGCTTCTCTTCATTGTCTTTATGGGCCTTCAGCGATTGGAACACCTCATGGTTGGTGTTAATCTCAAGCACCTTATCCGCCTTGACTTCCTGTCCGTTCGGCATCGCCTTCAGAATTTTCTCCATTTCGATCGACAGTTCGCCTTCCGAGGACAGGCATACCGGATGCGATTTCAGACGCTTGGACGCTTTTACCGCTGTCACCTTGCCTTCCAGATAGCCCTCCATCGCCTTGAAGAGCTCCTTGTTCTCATTCTCCTCCGCTTCGGATTCCTTCTTCTCCGCCTCGGACTCGATGCCAAGATCCCCGCTGGATACCGACTTGAATTCCTTGTCTTTATATTTCATGAGCATCTTGATCGCAAACTCGTCCACGTCATCCGTGAAGTACAGAATCTCATAGCCTTTATCCAGCACGAGCTCGGTTTGCGGAAGCTTCTCCAGACGCTCGATCGACTCGCCGGCCGCATAGTAAATATACTTCTGGTCCTCCGGCATGCGGGACACGTACTCGTCCAGCGTCACCAGCTTCTTCTCCTTGGAAGAAGTGAACAGCAACAAGTCCTGCAGCAGGTCCTTGTTCGCACCATACTCGTTGTAGACACCGAACTTCAACCCGCGGCCAAAGGCTTCATAGAACTTCTCGTATTTCTCACGCTCATCTTTCAGCATGCTCTGCAGCGTGCTTTTGATTTTGCTTTTGATATTCTTCGCAATGAGCGTCAGCTGACGGTCATGCTGCAGCATTTCTCGGGAAATATTGAGGGACAGGTCCTCGGAATCCACCATCCCTTTGACAAAGCTGAAGTAATCCGGGAGCAGATCCCCGCACTTTTCCATGATGAGCACACCGTTGGAATACAGCTCCAGCCCCTTCTCATACTCCTTCGTGTAGTAATCGAACGGCGTATGCTCGGGAATGAACAGAATCGCATTGTACACCACCGCGCCATCGGCTTTGATATGTACATGCTTGAGCGGCTTATCGAAGCCATACCGTTTCTCAGTATAGAAGTTCTCGTAATCCTCCTCGGTCAGCTCATCCTTGTTCTTGCGCCAGATCGGAACCATGCTGTTGATGGTTTGCTCCTCCTGTACTTCCTCGAACTCGTTGTCTGCGCCTTCCTTCGGACGCGAGGTTGTCACATCCATCTTGATCGGGTAACGGATAAAATCGGAGTATTTCTTAATAATCGATCTTAAACGATATTCCTCCAGGAACTCATCGTACTGGTCGTCCTCGGTATTGTCCTTGATCTTCAAAATAATGTCGGTTCCTATCGAATCCTTCTCCGCCGAGGTAATCGTATACCCGTCCGAGCCTTTGGATTCCCACTTGTACGCCTCGTCGCTGCCGAGCGCCTTCGTTATTACCGTCACGACATCGGCCACCATAAACGCCGAATAGAAGCCGACCCCGAATTGGCCGATAATGTTATGGCCGTCCTTCGCTTCATTCTCCGTCTTGAAGGCAAGCGAACCGCTCTTGGCGATGACGCCCAGATTGTTCTCCAGCTCTTCCTTGGTCATCCCGATCCCGGTATCGGAGATCGTCAGGATGCGCTTCTCTTTATCCGGCGTAATTTTAATGAAATAATCGTCCTTGTTAAATACGAGGTTATCGTCAGTCAGTGCCTTGTAGTAAATTTTGTCGATGGCGTCGCTGGCATTGGAGATCAGCTCGCGCAGAAAAATTTCCCGCTGGGTATAGATGGAGTTGATCATCATGTCAAGCAAACGCTTGGACTCCGCTTTAAACTGTTTTTTGGCCATGTGAAGTGTTCCCCTTTCCGCTATGAATCAGGTTTTTAGCACTCCCTAATAAAGAGTGCTAACACTTCTTCTATTTAAACATGTCCCATTTTTTAATGTCAATAATCCGTGCGCACAAGATCATTGGTCGAACCTCTGATGTCCCAACCAACACTCGTTGTTCATAGATACTTTGCACGATTATCCCGTTTGATCAGGCAACATAGAAAACCTAGAAACAGATAGGCTGGACTGAAAGAGAAACATATTTTACGAAGAGCGGTAGATCCTGAATGCCGGAGATCAAGGACAAGACTCAAAGTCAAGGATATGCCCCAGAACAAGACGAAATGATGACGAAATGATAATGCGAAGGAGGAAGCTAAAGAGCTAGCACCTGAACATAAGGGATAATCATACAAAGGACACCGGACAGGGATAGTTGAAGAATAAGGGGTGGAGCACGGACCCCCCAGGAAGCCAGAACTAATACATGATCGTGGACCGGCAAGCGCAAATCACGAACCGTCCATCGATATGCGCGCCTTGATAACAGCCCTCTTTGTCGAAAGTCGGATGCACATAGCGGGAGATGCAGTCCTGACACTTGGCTCTTTGCCCGACCGGATCGCTCGTATACCACCACCCTGACGGATAGGGGCATAGCCCCTTGCAGTCCGTAATGACCGTGTTCGGGGTGCAGACGACGTAATCCGACGGACAGGAGGCATCGGCGCCACAGCCGCTGCAATACTGCCCGTGCGGAGGGCGGCAAGGCCCGGCAGCAAACGAACCGGGAACCAGGCTCTCTTCCGGGGAAAGGAACGCCCTGGCCAGCATTTCGGCTGTTTTTTGCGCGAATTGGTTCAGGATCGTTCTCCGGTTGATCTTCCGGGTTGCGCGGCTGATCCGCGCCTGCATATTCTCATCCCGATTGGATGATGTAGGTCTCATCACGTTCACCTCTCACTCAGGAAGCTCGCGCAGCCCTGACATAGGCCTCCAACTGCTCGCGGCTGTTAACCAGCCCCTTGTGTCGGATCATCCCTCCCGGATCAACCGCATACGCAAACGGCGTTACCTCAACATCCAGTCGCTCCGCCAGCTCCGGAGTCACGAGCAGCACTTCCTCCTCATATTCCATCGCCTGCATATAGGCCTCGCCCTGTGCTGCCGTCGCAAAGAGCAGAAGAATCGGCTTGACGCCATACTGCTTAGCAACCGCTCCAAAGTCCGGCAATATACGCGCACACTCCTTGCAAGTCGGTGAAGCAAACAGCATGATGGCGGGATTTCCGTATAAGGCCTCCGTTGTCCACGGTTTGCCATATAGGGTCGATGTCTCGGCCTTGGGCAGTTTGCGTCCGACAGGAATCCCCGACTGGTTGACGCCCCGAGCCGTCCCCATCACCATAATGCCCAGCTGGCGGAAGAGCACGAGATTTAGCAGCACCAAAGGAACGACGAGCAGCCACAGAATCGTATACGATATCCAGAAGAACGCATTCATACCGCTCTCTCCTTCCGTTTCAGCACCTTCGGCGCATGCCGGGCAGCCATCCTCCGATACAATCGAATGGCATGAACAGCATCCGGCACCCCGACAATGACTACCAGTGACAGCAGAAGCAGCATCGCTTCCAGCAGCAGCCCGACCGGTACCAAACGCGGCACGGCTACTTCCTGGCTGATAAAGCCATACGTTATGCTCGAGATGATGCATATTCCGGCGAACAGAATATTGATCACAACGAGCGGAAGCCCTAACTTCGATTGGACCTGGGGCCCCAGGCAGCCGCAATCCACCCTCCCCTTCTTGTGAATGTAATAAGCCGCACCGAACCCTTGGCCGGCATAAATCGACGCCAACAGATACAGGCTGTAAGAGGAAGGAAATGCATAAACCGCCGTCACCCCAGCGAACTGGCAGATCATCAGAAACCGATGCACCCGCGGGCTTCCCGGGAAACGATGCGGATCCCCGAACACGCTGCTCCATCCATAAGCAGCGATGGACAGCAGCATCGGAAACGTAACGACCAGCGCAACAGCGATGCTCATGCCGGCAGACATCATTCGGCAAGCCTCCTTGACTTCATCGTTTAATGAATTGGTGTTGCCGCCACGCCGCTTACCAGCCTACGAATATCTGCGAAGCTCCGGCCCGCTCTTCGGTCAGACCATCAGCATCCACAGAATCGCACCAAGGATCAGCCCCCCGGAGAGGATCTGTCGGACCGCTGTCAGCAGGGTGCGCTTCAGCCATCGATGGCCCAGCCAGGCGTATACAACGGAGCGGACGAACGGCAGGCTGAACAGGGCGCCGCGAACAACACCGAAGCACGCGCCCGCAGCGATGCTCGCCTGCCAGGAAAGTGTTAACACAGAGACAAACATATACGCGTGAAACAATACACCGGCTTGAAGCGTGATGAAGCCCATGCCGAGAATGCTTCCCCACAGCGCGGCGGAACGGTATCCCGCATGCTGAATCCATTCGGACGGTACGATGAAATTTCCTGATGGAAGATGCCGTGACATATTCAACACGTCCAGCAACAGCAGCACACCCAGCCCGGCCATGACGAGGGTCGACTGCAGCCCGCTGATCGGGGCCAAGGACAGAAGATAACCGATCCCGCCCAGAGCCACGCCTGCCGCCAGGCCGCCCAGCGTGCATGATACCGTGTAGACGAGCGCATACTTCGTTCGATTAACCTTGGTGCTGTCCAGGCTTCCAAGTACGTTCAGCCCGCATGTGGTATCCACGCTGGCAACAGCAGCGCCGATCGCGAACATGAACAATATCGCTGTCAGCATGTATGGAAGGCCCTCCCCTCGTCGTAACGACACAGTTCTTCACCATTTTATGTGCTGCGCAGTCAGAATATTTGCACAACTTTCTCGTGTCGCAGAGCTGCCTCCCGCCTCGGACCCGATCAACAACCCGCGGTGGTATGGACATCCGAGGAGACGAAATAAGAAGAATAAGAAGAAGGAATACGCATGCTAAAAATCGCCGGCGCAGTACGCGCCGGCGATTTGTGTCAGAATTCGAATTATAGTATTCTTCTCCCCATCCCTGCAATCGTCTCATACAGGGATTTCCATACATCCTTGCTTTCCACCGTCTCGTCTGCGGGCGGTGCCGGCTCCGAGTGTGAAAGCCTCATTTGTTCTGCCAGACGACAGCGTTCCATTTCCTGACGGAGATCGTTCGCATGCTGTTTGGCAATATCTTCATTGTTTCTAAACATGTTTCATTCCTCTTTTCTTTTTTACAGCGACATCAATCCGACATTACCAACACCTGCATGAACTCTCCCGTCCCCCTCACTATAATAATGCCGCAGGTAGCACTATGGTAAGGGATAAAACACCTTTAATTCTTTTTTCCGCAGCTGTCACCTCTCCGAACAGGTCAAAGGCTGCACAATTCTCCGGATCACCTCCTCCGCTTACATCGTCATCCAGTGCAGTGTTCCGTTCACAATCAGAGACTAATAAAAACACGCCAGCCCTTTGGCCAGCGCGCAAGTATTCATATTCACTAATCCCAGATGGAGAACAATACCAGCAAGACAGCGGCAATTCCGAGCCAAAGCGTATGCTTTGATACCCAGGCGGAACGTAAATCTTCATTCATAGATCCAAACCTCCTTGTCAAATGATTTGTAACAGACAGCAGTTGCAGCTTATTAATCCCACCAGCTAAGCATCGACATGAGAATGGTTGCAGCCAGCACGCCGTCCACAAACTTCAATTGAAGTTTGGCCATTTGGATCACCTCCTTTTTCAAGTTGAGTAGTAGGTGCATGATTTATCTGTATTATTATTGATTGACCAATTACTATTAGCGAAAAATAAAGGACGTTACGCATATATACGCTTGCTATTAAGCACAATTCGTACAATCGTACAATCCGTTCACAGGCCCTGCTTCTGCTTCAGCCGCCAAATGGTCTCCTTAATCGCTTTTTCATGCGGCGTCCAGGATAAGCGTCCGATGAGGCGCTCGTATTTTTCCCCGCTCAGCACGAGCGGCTCTTCCGTAAGATACAGCATCTCGACGACCTCCTTCATGACGGGATTGAACAGGCCGATCAGAGATAACCCGATGCGTCCTAGCGGTACGACAGCTTTGCGGCTCCCGCTCGCCTCCTGAGCGATGCGTACCAGGTCGCGACCTGAAATGACACCAGGGCCGGGAATGTGCCAGTTTTGCCCGTAAGACTCCTCCTGAACGGCGATATCCACAATCATCCGGGCTGCATCCGGCAAGTAGACATATTCACGGGGTACCGTCATATTCCCGATGAAGGCCGTAGGCTTACCTGCTGCGATAGCTTCCATCGTCACGGATAGATAAGATGCTTGCGCGGAGGGACCGTAATAATCCGGCAGCCGGGCGATCAAAGGGTGCGTGCGGGGGTTCCAACGTGCCGAATACAGAAGCTCCTCATAGGCGAGCCTGGTTTTGCCTTTTCGGGTATGAGGCCGCTTCGGATGCTCCTCCGTCGCTCTTTCCATCCTGCGTCGCCCATAGGGATAAATACCGTCGACGACCACCACTCTTGCGTCCATCTGCTGCGCAGCCTTCATCACGGATTCCCCGAGTGGAAGCAGTCTTGATTCCATCTCGTGATACGGAATATTCGCGCTGTGAAAAATGACATCCGCCCCTTCGGCCGCCTGAATGATGTCCTCTGGATTAAAGGCATCCCCCGTGTGAAGCTTCAGCAATGGGGATGGGCCGAGCTCCTCGGCGAGCGCATTTAACTTGGTCATCGATCTGCCGAAGGCAATCGTTTCGATCCCTCTTGTGATCAATTCGGCTGTCAGCGGATTTCCCACTCCGCCCGTTGCTCCCAGAACAATCGCTTTTTTCATATTCATACCTCTCCTTTGTTATTGATTGATCAATCACTATTGATGAAAAAAATAATGACGAACTTCATAATGATGAAACGTGCATCGCTGCTACACACCTTAGGCTGTTATGGCCTGCGGCTCCCTATGCTCACCGATCAAGCCGCTTTCGGGAATGCGGAGCCGACCGCTCCCGGGAATGGGCTGGCACTCTCGCGAAGCAGCTTATGGACTCTCACTGTCAAGACGTGTATTCCCGGTGAGTCGCTTGGGGCGCTCAAGCCATTCTGCCCCTTGCGGCTCGATGCTTACACTGCCCCTATAGTCCTCCCCGTAAGGACAGCACACGGATTACCATTCCCCGGTCCATTGGCAGCTCTAACGCTTCGGCATAATGCTCGGCATTTCCATGGCCATGGCAGCATTACAGAGCATTCCCCGTGCAAGAAAATTGGAGACTCTCACATCTGCATCCTGAAATCCGGCATGGATGAAGGCAGTCTCCACCAGCTCCTTTACCTCGCCCATCCCCTGCTGCATCGCTGCTCGAACAGGAGCATCCGAGATCGTCTGTGCCTGCATCTGCAGTAAAATTTCACTGCGATGCGCCAGCATGATCTCCTCGTAAGCACGGATCAATCCCTCTTCGAGCTCCTGAGGCGGTGCCGAATCAATGACCTGACGGAACGCCTGAACAATCCGCTGCCAAGATACGGCCAACGCTTCAACCAGCAGCGATTCCTTGGTGAAGAAACGGTACACGTAGGGCTGCGATATGGCTGCGCGTTCGGCAACCTGAGCGGTTGTCGCACGGTAATAACCGATCTCTGCAAATACCTCGATGGCTGCTGCAACAATATCCTGACGTCGGTTCGCGGAGACTTCGCGCGGCATACGGAATCCATCCTTTCTGTTGTCGATTCACATTTATTATTGATTGACCAATTACTAACTGGAATCAGTATATGCGAAATCATGTACTAGTGCAACTGTTATTTTTCATGATTTTCCATTTGTAACGATGCAGCCCCGCAAAAAAAACCGGTCATCCCCACATCTCGGGAATAACCGGCTTATTCCATCACCCTTGCTTCGCCAGCTTCGCAACGGCTATCAAGGCTGCGTGAATTTCGCGCTCCACGGCATCCGACACGACATTCGTGTTCGGATCATACTCTGCCGCGAGATCTGCGTCCGCGAAGCCGTCGATCGCCACGATCGCACCGGCGCGGACGCCGCGGAGAGCGGCTACTACATAAAGCGCCGAGATTTCCATCTCAACGCCGAGCGCACCGGCCGCCTTATATTTCGGATGGGGGAATTCCTCCACTCCGTTGAAGAATACGTCCAACGTCACCGTCATCCCTTTACGGACGACGCCCTCGCCTAAGGACAGCGCGGATTCGTACAACGCCTCCACAACCGCACTGTCCGCCACGGCCGGGAAGCCGTCCGGCACCAGCTGCTTGGTCAGCCCATCGGTGCGAATCGCTGCCGTGCTGACCACCAGGCTGCCTGCAGGCGTGTCGGCCTGATAGGAGCCGGCGGTGCCGACGCGGATCAGCGTCTTTGCCCCGGCGCGGATCAGCTCCTCGAAGCAAACCGCCGCGCCCGGAGAACCGACGCCATGGCTGGTCACGCCCACCTCCACGCCTTCATAAGTACCGACAAAGGTCCGGTATTCCCGGCTGAAGGCCAGCTCCTTCGCGCCATCGAGCTTGCGGGAGATCAGCTCGGCCCGCTTCGGGTCACCACAGACGATGACGAATTCCGGAATATCCTCCGAGTTCACTTGCAAAATTGGCATCAGCATATCAATCAAACTCCTTGCGTGTCCATTCGTCTTCCGGGATGTCCAGCGCCTCGCCGCTGAACCGCTGCTCCTTGAACGGATCAGCTTCATTATGGAACCCGTTCCGCTCCCAGAAGCCCGGACGGTCCTCGCTCATAAATTCAATGCCTCGCAGCCATTTGGCGCTCTTCCAGAAATAACGGTGCGGCACCACCGTGCGCAGCGGCCAGCCGTGCTTGTCCGTTAACGGCTCCCCGTTAAACCGGTAGGCCAGCAGCACATCATCTCTTAACAGATCCTCAATCGGCACGTTGGTGTCATAGTCCGGATCGGCATGGAACATCACATATTTGGCCTCCGGCTTCACCTTCAGCAGCTTCAGGAAGTCTCTGAACAGAATGCCTTCCCAGACCGTGTCGAACTTGGACCAGCGAGTGACGCAATGAATATCCGTATTCACCGTCACGGTCGGCAGCGCCAATAGCTCCTCGTAGGAAAACGTCCGCTCCTCCTCCACCTCGCCGAATACCCGCAGGTTCCACTTCGACATATCGTATACCGGAACTTCGCCTTCATGGAGGATCGGGAATTTCTCGGTCAAGGTCTGGCCCGGCGGCAGCTTGTCGCGCTGCTCGTCCGTCAAATTCCCGGCAACCACGGGCTTCATCTTCTTCAGACGCTCCGCTTTCTTATGCACTAGATGTCATCTCCTTTACGCTTATACGAACCGCGGCCGAAAAACGGCATGGGGCGGCTCGGCTTATTCCCGCCCGCGCGCGAGGCACCGCACGCGGGTCGTCGCACGCAGCCGCTTCACACGAGGCGCTTCGCTCATGCTGCGAAAAAGCCCCGGATCAGCATACTGATCCGCAGCGTGATTCGCGCTTCGGTATGCAGCGGCCATGATTTTATCGGGAGCTGGTACCCTGCTTCAGCGCATCCTGCTGGAAGCTTTTATCCTTGAAAAAGAACATCGCCAGAATCGTCACCACATAGGGCAGCATTTGCGTGAAATGCGTAGGCAGCGCAAGCCCCTGGAATCGGATGCTGAGCGCGTCCATGAAGCCGAACAACAGGCTCGCAGCCGTCACGCCAAGCGGTCCGGATTGGCCGAGCATGGTGGCAACAAGGGCAATGAAGCCGCGACCGGCCGTCATGCCTTCGGTAAACATGGTCACTTGTCCAAGCGACAGCTGGGCTCCGCCCAGCGCGCACAACACGCCGCTGGCCAGCACCGCGCCGTATTGATAACGGGTCACCCGGATGCCGACGCTTCGCGCAGCCAGCGGATTCTCGCCAGCGGCCAGGAAGCGAAATCCGCTTTTTGTTCGATAGAAATAATACCACATCAGCCCTGCAATCAAAAAGGCCACATACACCAGCGGGGTCAGCCCCGCCAGAATCGGACCGAGCACCGGAATATTCTCGATGATCGGAATGTTCCATTTCGGCAGGCCAACCATCGTATTATCATAGAAGGCGCCTTTGACATCAAAGATCGCCCGCAGGCTGAAGGTTGTAATCCCCGCCGCCAGCGCGTTCATGGCGACCCCGACCACGATGACGTTCGCCTTGAGATGGATGCTCAAATAGCCGAACACCAGGGAGAACAGCGAGACCACAATAATGGCGAACACAATCGCATATACGACGTTACCAAAGAAATAGTTGCCTGCTACGGCGGAAAATGCGCCTAGCAGCATAAATCCCTCCAGCCCGACATTGAACAGTCCGACGCGGGAGCAGAGCGCTCCGCCCAGCGCGGCCAGCAATATCGGAGTGAGCACCCGGAGGGCCGAGTTGATCAGTGCCAGGTCAAACAGCTGTGCCATCGGACTTGTTCTCCTTTCTGCGCTTTAGAAAGCTGTAAGTGAATCGTGCGGAGATAAACAGGATCAGCACCGCCTGGATAATGGCGCCGACCTCCAGCGGAACCTCGGTGTTGCGTTCCACGCCCATGCCGCCGGTCTGCAGCGCGGCCAGGAAGATGGCAGCTATCAGCGTTCCGATCGGGTGCGATCCGGCCAGCAATGCGGCCATAATGCCTGTCCATGCATAGTTGGCCGTGGATAGAGCCCCGTCGATGTAGCGATACTGGGAGCCGAGGATTTCCACCGCGCCGCCGAGTCCGGCCAAACCGCCGCTTGCGAACATCGCCCCGATCATCATCGGCCCCCGCTTGACGCCGCCATACAGTGCAAACAGCGGGTTCCCGCCTAGCATCCGGATCTCGTACCCGATCACCGAGCGCTTGAGCAGCACGAATATGATCAGTGCAGCCAGCACGGCCAGCACAAAGCCGATATGCAGCGGCATACCGGAGATCAGCTTCGGCAGCCATACGCTGTTATCCAGCATCGGGGACTGCGCCATCGCCGCAGAGCCCGAGCGGTCTCGAAGCGGATAAGCGACCAGATAACCGGCGAACAGCACCGCCACATAGTTGAGCAGCAAGGTCGAAATCAGCAGATTTACACGAAATCTGGCGTCAAAGTACCCGGCCATGACCGACCACAGCCCGCCGGCAATCACGCCGGCCAGCAGTGCCGCGATGCACACGAACCAGCCCGGCCCCGGCAAATACAGGCCGACCAGCGCAGCCGCCAGCGCGCCAAACACCATCTGCCCTTCGGCCCCCAGGTTGAAGAACCCGGCCCGGAAAGCGAAGGCAGCGCCTAGCCCGATCAGAATAATCGGCGTTGCCCGCGATAATGTATTGGTGAAGAAATACATGCCGCCAAAGGCGCCCTTCCACATCTCCGCATAGGTCTCCAAGATGCTGCCCCCGGCGATGAGAATGCCGATCGCACCAGCCAGCAAACCGACAATGATCGCGCCTATTGGCTGCAGCAGAGGAAGAGTCCATTTTGTCCATTTATTCATTGCAGCGTTCCTCCTGCCATCAGCAGTCCCAATTTCTCTTCTGTCGCTTCATTCACCGACAGTTCCCCGGCAATCCGTCCTTCATACATGACCAGAATGCGGTCCGACAGCTTGATAATCTCTGTTAATTCGGATGATACCAATAAGATGCCCGTGCCTTCCTCGCGCCGCTTCAGCAGCTCGCCGTGAATCGTCTCCATCGCGCCGATATCGACGCCGCGCGTAGGCTCGGCTGCAATCAGAAATGGCGTTCCCTGCTCCAGCTCCCGTGCAACGATCAGCTTCTGCAGGTTGCCGCCTGATAAATACTGTGTGCTCGTATCGAGCGATCCGGTCTTGATCGAGAATTTCTGCACCCAGCCGGATACCAGCGAGCGGATTTCCTTCAGCTTCAGCATGCCGCTTCGCTGCAGACGCCGCTGATGCCCCATCAATCCGGTATCCGCCACGGTCGCGGTCCGATTGGCGCCCCACACATAGCGATCCTCCGGAATATGAGCCAGGCCATGCTCCCGAATGCTGCGGGTCGACATCCCGGTCACATCCTTGCCCGACAGCTTGATGCTGCCGCTGTCCGAAGATGCGAGTCCCGAGATGACTTGCAGCAGCTCCGATTGCCCGTTGCCGGAAATGCCGGCAATGCCCACGATCTCGCCTGCCCGAACGTTTAGGCTGACGTTATCCAGCACCGGCTTGCCTTTGCTTCCCCGGATGGTCACCTCGGACACCTCCAGCACGCTCTCGCCGGGCTGGGCCGGACGCCGGTCCAGATCGGCCAGCTCGCGGCCTACCATCAGCCGGGACAGCAGGGCTGCGTCGGCTTCTCCCTTATTCACGACGCCGGTTACCTCGCCGTCGCGAAGCACGGTGATGCGGTCGGCAACCTCCAGCACCTCGTTCAGCTTATGGCTGATGAGAATGAAGCTTTTACCTTGTTTCGACAGCTGTTTGATCGCTTCCAGCAGCTCCTTCACCTCCAGCGGTGTCAGTACGCCGGTAGGCTCGTCCAGAATAATAATCTCGGCCCCCTGGTACAGCACCTTGAGGATTTCTACCCGCTGCTGCACTCCGGGTGCCGTACTGCTGACAACCGCTTCGGGGTCCACCTTCATGCCGTATGTCTCGCACAGCTCCTCGACGATGCTGACCGCCTGCTTCCGGTCGAACCGTACACCGCTCCCGGGCTCATGGCCAATCACGATGTTCTCCGCTACCGTGAACGTAGGGAACAGCATGAAATGCTGGTGCACCATGCCGATGCCATGCTGAATCGCATCCAGCGGGCTGGCAAAGGTAACGGCCTTTCCATTTAAGCTGATCGTGCCCGAGGTCGGCTGCTCCATCCCGTACAGAATGCGCATGAGCGTCGTTTTTCCCGCGCCGTTCTCCCCGACGATCGCATGAACCTCGCCAGCGCGAAGCGAAAAGTCAATTCCGCGATTCGCACTGAACTCGCCGTACTTCTTCGTGATACTGTCCATCTGGAGTAGCATTCGAGTCATGCCTTCCTTTCCTGCTTAATGAAAGACCGACTGCTCATGTGCAGCCGGTCCAGGTGAGAACTAATTTTGTTCCAATGCGTTCGTTACTTTAATATTTCCGTTAACAATCTCCTCGGAAATCACCTTGAGCTGATCCACAATCTCTTGTCCAATGAACGGGTTCAGCGGAGTCTCGCTCTCATGCGTTACATAGGTGAGGCCTACGCCGCTTTCTTTAAGACCATAGTCGCGAACGTCAAAGGTGAAGTTCCCCTCTACGAAATCCTTCACCGTCTCGTATACGACCGCGTCCGCGCCTTTCAGCTGTGCGAGCACTACATGTTCCGGATCGATGCCGGTGTTGTCCGTATCCTGGCCGGAAGTGTAGAAGCCGTTCTCCTTGGCAGCCTCGAACACGCCGAGATCGCCGACTGCAGACATGCCCGCTACGAAATCAGCGCCTTTGGAATGCTGCAGAATCGCCAGTTCTTTCGCTTTCGCCGGATCGTCGAATCCGCCGACGAAGTTCACCAGAATCTCCACATCCGGGTTGACCGATTTGGCCCCTTCTTCAAAACCGGTCATGTACTTGTGCATGATCGGAATATCAGCTGCCACAACGTTGCCGACGACATTAGACTGGGTAGCAAGACCGGCTGCCGCGCCGAGGAGGTATGCCGCTTCATGCTCGCGGAACACAACGCTGCGAACGTTCGGAAGGTCTACTGTCGTATCGATGATCGCAAACGATACATTCGGATTCTCTGGAGCAATCTTGTTCAGTGCGTCTTCCATCTGGAAGGTGGAAGTGATGATCAGATCATAGTTTTCCGCCACAGCTGTACGCAGATTTTGCTCAATGGAGGCAGGGTCAGTCGACTCAATGCTTTTCACTTCGATATCGAATTCACCCGCTGCTTTCTTCAAGCCTTCATCCATCAGGGCAAAGAAAGGATTCACGCCAACCTTCTCGGGATGAATAAGGGCAATACGCTTCTTATCTTGAGAGCTTTCCGAGCCTCCCTCGGATGCGCTGTTATTATCGTTGTTTGCGTTGCCGTTACCGCCGCAGCCTGCAAGCAGCGTAATGGATAATACAAGCGTTAACAGTGTTGTCCATGACTTTTTCATTTCCTGACCATATCCTCCTAAATGTACTCGTTTTGATACTATTATCCTAGGGTATAGGAGAGAAGTTGTCAAAACTAAAAAATTAGTGTTTTATGTCGTTAATTGTCAAAATTCGAAGAATTATACCGAATTCCACCCGTTAACGCGGAACATTCAAATAATTTCACGCCTCGAATGTTCGGAAATTACCCTCCCCCAGATCATTCGAACAGGGGGAGGCGGTCCGCTGTCTTTCTCCGAATGCCGAAGCGTCCCATATGCTGCTCATCAAAGCCATGAATTCTTTCAATGATTCGCGGCTTGTTGCCTGTAGGATTGCCAATTCCTGGCCTGATATGCGTCAGAAGTGATATTTCTGCAAGAGAGCGAGACTTCCGTTTCATAGCTTCAGGAATGAAATGCCCGGATCCATTTATAGCGGTTCACTTTGACGATCGCCACAAAACATTTCAGAATCTGATCGGATTTCAGACAGATGAACGTTACGAGCGGCGACAGCTCGAATACGAAAGCGCACAGCGCCGTCGACGGCAGAACGACCAGCCACATGAAAATAAAATCATTGTAAAGCACAAACCGGGTATCCCCGCCGCTGCGGACGATGCCGGTCAGCGCCGGCATCTGGTAGGCCGTTCCGACGACGGTGATCGACAGCACCGTCATGAACTGCAGCGCCAGTCCTTTGGCATCGCCGGAGATGGCGTACAGCCCGAGCACGGCATCCTTCAGGATGAACAGCACCGCCCCGGTTACCAAGCCGAGCATCAGATAGAGCACCTGCAATGTTTTCGCATACGGCTTGATCCTGTCCATATGGCCTTCCCCGATCGTTTTGCCAATCAGCACCGCTGTGGCGCTTGCCGAGGCATATACAACTACCGTTACCAACTGAAAAATGGTCGTTGCAATGCTGTTCGCAGCAATGACCGCCTCGCCCATGTGGCCGAGGATCGCGGTCTGAGCGGCCATCGCCAGCCCCCAGATCGTATTCGACATCAGCACCGGGGAACCGATGCGGATGTAAGATTTGAACAGTCCCATATCGATGTGGAAGAAGTCTTTCAACTTGAGTCCGATTTTTCGATCATAGAATTTAATATAAACACAGACGATCACCGTCTCGATTACTCTCGCCGTCAGCGTTGCAATGGCCGACCCGCTGGCACCAAGCTCAGGAAAGCCCAGGTGGCCGTATATGAGCACATAATTCAGCGCTACGTTAATGAGGAGGGTGGACAGTGACACAATGAAGCCGATCTTGACCGTTTCCACACTGCGCAGCGAGGCCAGAAGCACATTCGTAATCGCAAAGAATATATAGGAGAAGCAAATGATTCTCAAATAGCTGACGCCCTCGGCTATAACATGCGCCTCACTGGTAAATAATGATAACGTGGCATGCGGGAACAGGAATACAACGAGCCACAGCATCACGGCTAGCCCGATTGCCATTCGCATCCCGATGCTCGCGATTTTTTTGATCGAACCGATATCCTTCGCACCCCAGAAACGGGACGACATAATGACGAGCCCCTCTGCAGCGCCCATCACCAGCATATGAAGCAGGAACTGAATCTGATTGGCCAGCGCGACCCCGGACAGCGCCGTCTCGCTGTACCCGCCGAGCATGAGATTATCCGACAGATTGACCCCGAGGGAAATGATGTTCTGCAAACCAATGACCAGCGTCAACCAAAAGAAGCTCTTGTAAAACGCTTTCTCTCTCACCATGACATTCATCCCGATTAGATACCTTCTTTGCCTATGTAGTTAGAACTCCATTCCAACTATATATGAAGTTCGAAAAATAATCAGTACATTTTCACGACGATTTGCAGCCTGTACGCAGACCCCGCCATCAAATGCTTCTCTATCCCATATTGAACCTGCCGCAGGCATTGAAATCCGCTGGCCTGTCTGTTAACGTCATATACAGACTACCAGAACGAAACGTGATAAGGAGAACGCCTATGAGTCGCCGTTATACGATTGGGATCATCGATATCGGATCCAACTCCATCCGGCTGGTCATCTATGAAGTGGAGTCCGGTGGAGGCTATCGCATCATCTATGAGAATAAATACTCCGCACGTCTTAGCCGAGAGGTCGGCTCGGACGGGCGAATACCGCGCAGCAGCCTCGAGGCCGCCATCGAGGTGCTGAGGCAGTTCAGAACGATCTGCGAGCAGTTTCACGCGACCCATATCCGGGCCGCTGCCACAGCAGCCATCCGCAATGCGGCGAATGCCGGGGAAATCATCCGCTGGCTGGAGCGGGAGACGGGCTTGACGATCGAACGGGTCAGCGGCGAGCAGGAGGCCTATTACGGTTTTCTGGGCGTGCTTCAGTCCATGTCGATTCAGGACGGTATGATCGTGGATATCGGCGGCGGCAGCACGGAGCTGACGCTGTTCCGGGACCGCCAGCTTCTGCACAGCATCTCGATTCCGCTGGGAGCCGTCAACGCGTATACCCGGTTTGCGAGCGGGGAGCAGTGGAATGACGGTGAAATCGAAGCGCTACGGGAAGAGATCAGGGAGCAGCTGAGACAGCTGGACTGGGCGGACAGTAATCCCGGCCTCCCCATGATCGGCCTTGGCGGAACGATCCGGACCATCGCCAAAATGCATCAGCGGAAAACCAAATATTCGTTGCCCGTCGTTCATCACTATGAGATGGGGGGCGAGACGGTCGATGAGATGGCCCGCGTTCTCCCTTACGAAACGACCGCCTATCGCAAGAAGGTGCCCGGCCTGTCGAAGGACCGCGCCGACCTGATCGTGCCCGGCATGCTGATATTGCAGACCGTCTACGATTATGTGGAGGCCGACAGGTACATCGTCAGCAGCGCAGGGCTTCGGGACGGGCTGTTCCGGGACTGGTTCGCACCGCAGGAGCCGGTCGTATCCGATGCGCTCAGAACCAGCGTACGAAACTTGCTGCGCTTCGGCCCTCCGGTGTCGGAAGCGTCCCTGCATGCCGTCTACGAGGATATGGTGACGATGTATCACGCACTTGTGCAGGCAGCCCCTTGTGAGCAGGACCGTGCGGTAATGTACACCGCCGCAATGCTCAGTGAATCCGGCACGATGATCAACTATTACAAGAGCAGCCAGCACGCGGTGTATCGCATCATGTATGGCGGCATTTACGGTCTGACGCACCGGGAAGCGGTGCTCAGCGCCATCACCGCCGATTACCATCCGAAGAAGCGGACGCCGCAGCTGCTGGAGCAGCATGCCGACATCCTGGATGCTTCAGACACCGGGCGGGTGCACCGGCTCGGATCGCTGCTGGCGTTGGCGAAGGCGATCCGTTCAACGCCGGTCGTACAGAAGATTCATGCCACGGCAAAAAACGGCTCGCTGCACGTGCAAATGCACTGTACAGCTGAGCCGCTTGTCCAGAACCGCCGTATGGAAGAGTCCGCCAAAGAGCTGGAGGACGCCTGGAACATCAAGTTGACATGGTCGGAGCATCCTGCAGCTTCCACGAAATAAGATTCATCGCCTCCGTCTGGCTCCGCAGCGGAGGCTTATCATTGTTCACAAACGTATAGTTGCCATTGGACTGAAGCTCTCTGGCCTTCACGTTATCGTTCAGATGAAGCTGCAGAATGTTCATCATAATCTCTTTCAGCGCCGGATCAAACACCGGGCACATCAGCTCTACCCGCCGCATCAGATTCCGTGTCATCCAGTCGGCACTGGACAGGAATACCTCGGAGTTGCCGCCATTCTCGAAGTAGAACAGCCGGCTATGCTCCAGAAACCGGTCGACGATGCTGATTACCCTGATGTTGTCACT
The DNA here is from genome assembly GCF_002276395.1 of Paenibacillus sp. 7541. Taxonomy (NCBI): domain Bacteria; kingdom Bacillati; phylum Bacillota; class Bacilli; order Caryophanales; family Paenibacillaceae; genus Paenibacillus; species Paenibacillus sp. 7541. The sequence goes on from NZ_NQLZ01000007.1 coordinate 131,992, forward strand.
CAATCCTTCCACGCCCGGTCTCAGGCAGCAGATGCCTCTGACAATGAGATCAATCTTGACGCCTGCCTGGGAAGCCAGGTACAGCTCGTCAATCACGTCCTGGTTAGACAGCGAGTTGATTTTGGCGATGATGCGAGCCTTCTTGCCTTTGCGCGCATGCTCCGCTTCCCTCCGGATCAACTCGAACAGCTTGTCCTTCATGCCGATGGGAGCGATATGGAGCGCCTTGAGGTTCTTCGGCCCGGAGAAACCGGTGATTTCATTAAACATCTCGGAGGCGTCATCACCGATCAGCGAATTGGTGGTGAACAAGCCCACGTCGGTATATACCTTGGCGGTGCTGGCATTGTAGTTGCCTGTACCGACATGAACGTAGCGCTGCAGCCCCTGCTGCTCACGGCGCACGACGAGGATAATCTTGGCATGCGTCTTCAGCCCGACCAGCCCGTATACGACATGACAGCCCGCCTGCTCCAGCTTTCTTGCCCAGGCAATATTTCGTTCCTCATCAAAGCGGGCCTTCAGCTCCACCACGACCGTGACCTGCTTACCGCTCTCAGCTGCATGAGCCAGGGCCGGGATCAGCTGGGAATCGCCATTCACGCGGTACAGCGTCATCTTGATCGCCATCACCTTCGGATCCTCGGCCGCCTCCAGCACAAAATCCGTTACCGCATCAAACGACTCGTATGGATGGTAGACCAGCACATCCTGTCTTCGCAGCACGTCAAAATGACTTTCATGCGGCCCGAACTCCTGCGGATATACCGGCTGAATCGGCGGATATTTCAGAAATGAGAAGCCTTCCAGCCCATCGGAAAACCCGATCAGGTAGCTTAAATCCAGCGGACCGTCAATTTCGTAAATATCCTCAAGCTCGAATTCCTCCTGCAGCTTGGCCAGCGCCTCCGGGTGGATGCCCTTCTGCACTTCCAGCCGTACCGGGGCCCCGCGCCTGCGGCGGCGCAGCTCCTTCTCGATCTCTTCCAGCAAGTCTTCGGCTTCTTCTTCATTAATGATAAGATCCGCATTGCGCGTCAGCCGGAATTCGTGAACGGCAAGCGGCGTATAGCCAACGAATAAGCTATGGATATGATGCTTGATCAGCTCCTCGATCAGGATGAACGATTTGCGTTTGCTGTTCGCCCGATGCGGCACTGGCACGACCCGCGGCACGTTGGAGGGCACCTGAACCAGCGCAAAAAAGGTCTCGCCTTGATCCTCTTCGCCCTCTTTGCCAAGCAGCACCGACAAATAGACAAATTTGGCATGCACCAGCGGAAACGGCCGGCTCTGATCGACCGCCATCGGAGTCAGCAGCGGAAAAATAATATCATGATAGTAGGTTGCCAGCGCCTTCTGCTGCGTGGTGCTCAAATCTTCATAGCCTTGAAAAACAACACCTTTTTTGGCAAGCTGACGAACCAGTTCGCGATAGGTTTTATATTGTTCCCCAACCATCTGGTCCACCCGTTTGACCAACCTGCGGTACAGCCCCGATGGGGTATATCCGGTAAAATCCTTCTGGGTGAATCCCGCTTTAATCTTTTCTCGTGTCTCTGCCACTCGCACGGCCATGAACTCATCCAGATTGCTCGCCACAATGCCAAGAAATTTCAGCCGCTCAAGCAGCGGCGTTTCATGGTCCTGAGCCTCCTGCAGCACTCTCCGGTTAAATTCCACCCAGCTCAGATCACGATTTACATATCGACCCGTCTTTATTTCTCTTAACATATCGGTCCTCCGAATGTCAGCGTTCACTTCATAGCTTTAACTCTATAATTGTACTGTTGGGGTATGCGGGTTATGTAAACGCAGTGTAAAGCCAGTGTAAAAATAATGCTAATCACACCCTCGAGGCCGACCATTCGCCTAGCAGCAGTCCATGCTCGAGCACCCCATATACAAACGGTTCGCCGTCTTTCATCTACACTCCTGCTAGACATCGCTCATATTCTGTCGAATCCGCCCATAAAAAAGAGATCGCCTTCCGTGAACTGCACTTCCATTCGTTAGAGGGGATCTAACGATGGAGATGCACTTCCACACAGGCGATCTCTTAAACAAGCTGTATTCAGATTTGGTCCACCGGGCGCACCAGCCTGGATGCCAGCCCGTGCCGGGGGGAGAACAGGAAGCTGATCATGAAGATGATCCCGGTGGAAAAGGCCATCGAACCGGAGATCGAGGTGTCCAGCCATACCGCTATATAATAGCCCATGAATGCAGCTATGACCCCGAACACACCGCTAAGCCCCATCATCACCAGCAGCCGGTCCGTCCATAAATAAGCGGCTGCCGCCGGCGTAATCAGCATGGCCACCACCATAATCGCCCCCACTGCGTCAAAGGCCGCAACGGTCGTGATCGACACCAGCGACATAAACACATAATGCATCAGCACAACGGGAATGCCCAGGCTCGCAGCGAGCGCCGGGTCAAACGACGTGATTTTCCATTCCTTATAAAAGGCCAAAATCACGCCTACGACCACCACAAGCACTCCGGACAGCAGCACAACCGCCTCCGGCACAGCCCCGATCCAGGGCAGCTCCGTCAGCTCCCATGGAATATACGTGATCTCCCCCATCAGCGTATGCTGAATGTCCAGATGGGCATTGCCGACCTTGGTCGCAATCAACACCACTCCGATGGCAAACAGGGAGGTAAACACCACGCCGATTGAAGCCTCCTGCTGAACCCCTCGGGCGTGAAGCCACTGCACGAACAAGGAGGTGAGCAGACCGGCCGTTACAGCGCCGATCAGCATATGCACACCGCTTAGCTCACGGGTGACGAGATAGGCCACCACGATGCCGAGCAGCACGGTATGACTGATTGCATCCGCCATCATCGCCATTCTTCGCAATATAAGCAGTACACCGATAAAACCGCAGGACAGCCCGACAAGAGAAGCCGTTAACAAGATCCATCCGGTATACGACATCGGTTATCCTCCCCTTTCCACCGTTTCGTGCGCTGGATGCGTATGCTGCTTCGCCAAGGCTGCCCGCTGCGCCCGATGCTGCAGGAGCATGACGAGCAGCCCTTTGCTTGTGCCCAGGGTCAAGGAAATTACAAACAGCACAGATGCCGTAAGCACGATGAACGGCCCTGTCGGCCATCCGTTCCCGGAGGCGCTAACCAGCGTCCCCACCGCGCCGGAGGCACCTCCGAACAGTGCCGCCAGCCCGATCATGCCGCCATAGGAATGCGTCCAGTAGCGCGCGCTGACGCCGGGCATGATCAGCAGCGCAGCCATCAAAATGACGCCCGCCGCCTGAATGCCAATCACAATCACAAGCACGAGCAGAACCATATACAACAGGTTCATGACACGGCCGGACAAGCCGAGCCCGCCTCCAAATTGCGGATCAAACAAAAACAGCTTCCATTCCTTCCATGCTACCAGCGTCACAATCAGAACGAGCAGGGTAACGCCAAGCATCGTGTACACATCCTGTCTCACCATCGATGCCGACTGGCCGAATATAAAGCTGTCCAGCCCGCTCTGCTGGCCGCCAGGCAATCGGTTGGCAAGGGTCAGCAGCATGATGCCGAGCCCGAAGAACACGGACAGCACAATGCCCATCGCCGCATCCTCCTTGACCCGGCTGGATGTGCGAATCCACTGAATGAACAGCGCGCCAAGCAGCGCGCTCAGCGCCGCGCCGCCCAGCATGAACGGCAGGCTCTTCGTGCCCAGCACCGCGAACCCGGCAACCACGCCCGGCAGCGCAGCATGGGACAGCGCATCGCTCATCAGGCTCTGTCTCTTCCAGTAGGCGAAGCAGCCGACAACCCCGGCTGCCATCCCCAGCATCATCGTGCTTAAAAGCACCCATTGTGTATTCGCAGACAGTATCATCATCCGAGCCGATCTCCCATCCATCGGAGAGAGCCGCCATACGTTCTCATGATATTCGCCTGATTGAACGTGTCCGCTGTCTTCCCGTGCGCGATCACCGTCCGGTTCAGCATCAGCACATGATCGAAATATTCCTCTACCGTCTGCAAATCATGATGAACGACCATGACGGTCCGCCCTTTATTCTTCAATGTATTCAACGTATCCATAATGACCTTCTCCGTTGCTGCATCCACACCCGCCAGAGGCTCATCCAGGAAGTACAGATCGGCATCCTGGACCAGCGCCCGGGCGAGGAACACCCGCTGCTGCTGCCCGCCGGACAGCTGGCTGATCTGACGATCGGCGTAATTGCCGAGCCCCATCTCCTCCAGCGCCGCCAGCGCCAGCTCCCGGTGCTTGCGCTTGGGCCACTTGAGCCAGCCGATCTTGCCATACAGCCCCATCATGACCACATCAAGCGCGTTCGTCGGAAAATCCCAATCGACCGATCCCCGCTGCGGCACATAACCGATCCTTGACTTCACCTGGGCATAGGGGGAGCCAAAGCAGGACACCACCCCCGACAGACGGGGGTGGAGATCCAGGATCGCCTTCAGCAGGGTCGATTTCCCTGCGCCGTTCGGCCCTACAATCGCGGTCAGCGTTCCAGGCAACACCTCGAAGCTGACATTGTCCAGCACTTTATTTTTGCGGTAGGAAGCGTTAAGCTGTTCAACGCTCAGTACACGGTCCATGTTAATCTTCCTTTCCGGTTAATGCCGTATGAATCGTATCCACATTATGACGATACATGCCGATATATGTTCCTTCCTCCGTACCTGCCGCGCCCATCGCATCAGAGAACAGCTCGCCGCCGAGTGAAACCTCCAGCCCTTTCTGCTTGGCGCCCTCGATGACCGCATTGACCGAAGCCGGGTTAATGCTCGTCTCGATGAAGACGGCAGGCACGTTATGCTCCAGCAGAAGCCCGACCGTACGCTCAATGTCAGACAGACCCACTTCACTCTCCGTGCTTAAGCCTTGCAGACCTACCACCTCTATATCGAGCATGCGTCCAAAATATCCGAAGGCATCATGAGCCGTGATGAGCACTCTCTGCTCCTTGGGAATGTCCGCGATCTTCTCTTCCGCCTCCCGCTTCAGCTGATCCAGTTCGGCAAAATAGGCCTGCTTGTTCGTCTCAAAATAGTCCGCATCTTCCGCCGAAGCCTTCTTCAGCTCTTCTGTTGCAGCGTCCAGCGCCTGCTTCCACAAATCAATATCAAACCAGACATGCGGATCGATGGCGCCATCCTCATCCTTCAGCAGCTGATCCTCAGGGATCGTCTCCCCGATCGCAATGACCGGTTTGTTCTTCCCAAGCTGCTCGAATGCCTTGAGCATATTGGCCTCCAGATGAAGACCGCTGTACAGGATGATGTCCGCCCCGTCGAGCTTCTGAATATCCCCCGGCGTCGGCTGGTGCAAATGCGGGTCAACCCCCGGCCCCATCAAGCTTTCTACATTCACCCTGTCACCACCGATGACCGACATCGGCTCCGCGATCTGGGCAATGGTGGTCACCACTTTCAGGGTTGAGCCCGTGTCCCCGGGCTCTGCCTCCGCGCCTCCTTGTGACGCAGAGCAAGCTGTAAGCACAAGCAGCGCCGCCAGCATCAGGCCGATCCACCCCCGCCTTGCCATTTCGAATCTGTAGCTGTTCATCAATTTCATACTCTCCCTTCACTCCCTTTTCTCCTTAGGCAACAAACAACACCCTTGTACAACAAATATTACCTTCGTCCAATAAGTTTCCCCGAGGAAACATTTATGTTTAAATACAAGTTATTTGAATTCGCTCATTTTGTCAATCCCTTTTGTGTAAAATTTGGAGTGGGAATATGATTGACAAAAAAAACCGCCCTCCGGATAATATCCGGCAGCGGTTTATCATATTCGTAACTTCCGATGAATCAGAGCACCCTGGGGAGAGAGAGGCGCAAGCGCATCCTATACGAAGCGCTGGCTTATCGCCATGCGTTCCGCCTTGGGCAATCCCTTTAGCACCAGCTCATAGGAATGATCGATCATCTTGTGCAGATCCTCCTCGGTCAGTGAGCCATCGAGGATTACAGTGTTCCAGTGCTTCTTGTTCAGATGATAGCCCGGCTGCACCGCAGCATGCTGTTCTCGCAGATTCTCTGCAATCACCGGATCGCATTTCAAGGACAGGTTGTCCACCTTTCCTTCCGCCGTCAGGCTGAGCAAGGCAAACATCTTTCCTCCGACTTTGGCCACAAGCGGAAGCGGGCCGAACGGATAATCTTCGGTGGCGGCTTTCTTGGAAAGGCAGTATGCGGCAATCGGATCTTGGTCACGCAAGCGGATTCCCTCCTGTTCTCTCATATTCATTCCTACTAATAGACTGAGGTCAAATGGAGTCTCGCATCGTCAGTTTCAAACTTCCTCCCGGCCCGTCTGCAGCTCTCTCCACACCTTCTTGTTGCTGTACTGTTTCTCCTCGCTGATATCCTTCCCGAACCAGGCCGGCGGCGCAAACGACGTCGCAGCTTCCAGCGTAGGGAACTCCACCTCAAGCACCAGCAGATCAATCTGGCTGTACTCGTCGATTTCGACGAGCTGCTCGCCCCAGCGCGCAGTCACTCTTCTCTTGATCAGCGGAATGGCGCCATGCGCCTGCACCACCTGCTCATACAAGCCGGCGGAGATCGCATATTCAATCTCATCCCTGGCCAGTCCCCATCCCTTCTTGAAAGTGTGCGTGTATTCCACCTTGCCGGTCTGGGCATCCGTCATTTTGCGAACACGCAGCTCCTGATCCTCGTCCAGTGCCAGATAGGTCTGTTCGATCAGCTGCTCCTTCTCCACAACCAGGCTTCCCTCTTCAATCAGGGCTTCAGGATATTCGTTCAAAAGAAATTTGCGTTCAATTTCAACGGCCATTTGTTGTCTTCCTCCCACTCAGGTATCCAGTTCTATCGTTCCATTATACGTGCGGAAGCCCGGCACGCACAATGAAAAGACGGCGTTACACCGCCGTCCCTCGTCGTTACGTATGTTCATTCCGCTGATATAGGCTATCAGCTGCAGCCTCCTGCTGTTGCACGAGTCTGGGGAGAGAGACAAGAAGTGCCGCTTAGCCCATCACTTCTCCGCCATTGACATGCAGCACCTGTCCCGTCACGAACCGGGAGTCATCCGAGGCCAGATACACATAGGTCGGTGCCAGCTCGAAAGGCTGCGCTGTCCGTTCCATCGGATTATACGCCCCGAATACCGCATTCGAGTCCGAGGAGAAGCTGGCCGGAATCAGCGGTGTCCAGATTCTGCCTGGCGCTACAGCGTTCACCCGAATGCCCCGCTTCACGACGTTGTTGGCAAGCGCGCGGGTAAAGCCGACGTTCGCCGCCTTCGTCGCTGTGTAGTCGATCATCTCCTTCTCCCCGGCAAAGGCGACAACCGAAGCCGTGTTAATGATCGCGCTTCCCGGCTTCATATGCGGAAGGGCCGCCCGCGTTGTATAGAAGTGGGAGTAGATATTTACCTTAAACGTATCGTCAAACTGTTCGTCAGTAATATCCGTCAGGCCTTCCTGCTGGAACTGGATGCCGACGTGATTGACCAGCACATCCAGCCGTCCGAACGTCTCCACCGTTCCGGCTACAATCGCTTCGTTCTGCGCTTTCTCCCGAAGGTCTCCCGGGAGCAGCAGACAGCGCCGACCCAGTGCCTCCACTCTTGCCTTGGTCCGGTTCGCATCGTCATGCTCATCCAGATAAGAGATGGCCACATCAGCGCCTTCCTTGGCGAATGCAATCGCTACAGCAGCCCCGATCCCGCTGTCTCCTCCCGTAATGAGCGCCACGTTTCCTTCCAGCTTGCCGCTCCCTTTGTAATTCGGGTTCTCAATGATGGGCCTCGGAACCATCAATCCTTCAACGCCCGGCTGTCTGAGCTGGCGCTGCTCCGGAAAATTCATCGGCATCTCTTGATAGCGGGTTATTTTTCCATAGTTCGGATACATCGGATAAGGACTTGTCAGCTTATGCTGCTCGAACCATTCCTGATACTGCCGAATCTGCTCAAGCAGCTGCTCCATCGAAGCTGTACCCTGTTTGTGTTCATGATGATTCATCGTAAACCTCCTCTACATTGCTCTTATACCGTATGTCGTCTGGGCGAATGCCGTGCCTGTTCATACGGTTCTTCCACAGAGCCTGCACGCGAGAGAGCAGTGCAGCTTTCCGTCGTACGTGCTCCTTTCCGCTGAGTGTTGAATAGGCTGATATGAACGTAACCCAAGGGTCAGGAGGCTTGCACTGATGACAATGCGATTTGATTTTCATCCACGGGCTCGGCTGCTGCTGGTCAACCACACCAATGAGAAGGTACAGATGCTCTACAATGCCAACCCTTATACTTGGTCGATGCCTCTGATTGGCGCCCGTCCGCCTTTCTATGCCAACCCGCGCTATGAGCCGAATTATCCGCTGATTTAATCCGTGGCACAGCAAAATCCAGGCAAGTAAAAAGCTCTTTCCGCAGGTTGTTCCTGTCATGAAAGAGCTTTTTCGAATTTGAAGCGTTCACCACCTTACGGGGGAAGTGGCCCCCGTTGATTTCCGTTCAATTCCTCTCGCATTTCTCTGCTTATACCAATCGCGTATAATGGAGTTAACCGGGCTGGGCCTATTTATATTAAGGAGGATGCTCAATGAAACTGTCTGATAGCGCTAGAGCGTATTTACACAGCCTTGGGCTGGAGCAAGAGCCGCCTTCTCTGTCTTTTCTGGAGCGCATCTGCCTTGCCCATCTCAATACATATCCTTTCGAAAACATCAGCAAACTGATTTATTTCCGTGATCATGCCGGAGATAAGTGGGGGAATCCGCTTCCCTCGCTCGAGACCTTTGTCAACAATCACCGGGACTACCACTATGGAGGAACCTGCTATGTCCTCAATTCCAACTTGAAGCTCCTGCTGCAAGCTGTGGGATTTGCGTGTTATCACATCAAGCTCGGCAACGAGCATATCGGAATCATCGTTCATATCGCGGATGATCGGTATTATGTCGACTGTGGAGCAGCCGCTCCCTTCTTCAAGCCGGTTCGCTTCGAAACGGATGCCCATAACATCTCCAGCTTCGGGGGTGACCGAGTTCATCTGCTTCCCGAGGAGCCGCAGCAACACCAGTATAAATACGTTCGTTACATTCAGGACAAGCAGAGCGGAAAGACCTGGCACTTCGATTCCAGACAGCCCTATCAGATTCAGGATTTCTATTCTATCGTAAGCGAATCGAACCGCCCCGGCACCACCTTCATGACGATCCTCCGCTGTCAGCTGTATCAGACGAAGAACGAGCAGAGCTTGTCCCTCGTTAACAACAAATTCGGCATTCGGTACGCCAGTGGAGAAACTGCGGTCAGAACGCTAACGTCCGTTCAAGAGATTCAGCAGGTACTGGCTGACGAATTCAAGCTGCCGCGCCTTCCCGTTGCAGAGGCTATCGCCGTGCTGGAGACCCTGGAAGTCGATATTTTTGCCAATACTTGATTGAGAAGGAATATACGAAGGAGTGGATTGTTATGAATTATCGCCGTCTGGGAAACAGCGGGCTGCACGTGTCCGAGCTTGGTCTCGGGACGAACGCATTTGGAAAAAGAGCTGATGAAGCAGCGTCCATCCGGATCATTCATCATGCCATATACCACGGCATCAATTTTATCGATACAGCCAACATCTATGCAGGTACCGAATCCGAACGCATCATCGGATTAGCGCTGAAGGGGAAGCGGCATGAAGTCGTGCTGGCAACCAAGGCGGGGCTTGTCAGAGGAGAAGGGCCGAACGCACGCGGCTCCTCCCGCTATCACTTGCAGAAGGAGCTGGAGGACAGCCTGCGCCGCCTCAATACCGATTACGTCGATCTGTATCAAATTCATACCTTTGATCCGCATACGCCGCTGGAGGAAACGCTGCGGACGCTGGACGACATGGTGTCTGCAGGAAAAGTCCGGTATATCGGCGCCTCCAACTATGCCGCCTGGGAGATCATGAAGGCGCTGGGGATCAGCGAACAGAAGGGATACGTCCGGTATGTCTCCACGCAGACCAGCTACTCGCTGGCCGATCGAACCCCGGAGGTTGAACTGGTGCCGCTGTGTCTGGATCAAGGGGTGGGCATCATTCCGTATTTTCCGCTGGCGGGCGGCATACTGACCGGCAAATACAACCAGGGCAGCCTTGTGCCTGCCGGTTCCCGTGCCGACACCGACCCGAACTTCCAGCGCTTCCTGGAGGAGCGCAATGTGAAGCTTGGCGAGCAGGTCAGCCAGCTTGCGGCAGAGCATGGCTATTCCCCGAGCGCACTGTCGCTGGCATGGCTGATGAAGCAGCCTGCCGTGTCCACGGTCATTGTCGGCGCTACGAAGACCGAGCAGCTTGATAATAATCTGCAAAGTCTGGATATCGAAATCAACGAGACGCTCGCCGCTCAACTGAACCGGATCAGTGAGCCATTCATCCACGCCAAGCCGTTTGCCGCCTACCGCCTCCGTTAAGTTAAGAAAAAACCGCCCCTTTGCAGTACCTGCTTGGCAGGAAGCTGCAATAGGGGCGGTTTGTCTACTTGAACCCATTCTGGCTTATATGGTTGATATATCTATCTCTGTCTCGTTATTTCAATATCTCCTCAATGCGGTTCAGAACATCCTCGCTCAGCTCGACGCCGGACGCCTTGGCGTTCTCTTCCACCTGCTCCGGACGGCTTGCGCCCACCAGCGCGCTCGCTACGTTCGGCTGACGAAGAATCCAGGCCAGCGCCAGGTTGCCGACAGACAGATCCAGCTCGGCTGCTACCTTCTCCAGTTCACGAACCTTCGCAATTTTCTCTTCCGTGATGCCTTTGCGCATCCACTCCAGCTTCGCCGCACGGCTGTCAGCCGGAATATCGTTAGCCGAAGTGTATTTCCCTGTCAGCAGTCCTTGCGCCAGCGGCGAGAACACCACCTGACCGATCCCGGAGCGCTCGCTAAGCGGGATGATCTCCTTCTCGATATAACGCTCGAACATGTTGTAGATCGGCTGATTGACAACGATGCGATCCAGCAGATAGCGATCAGCTACGCCAAGCGCCTCGGCAATCTGGGAAGCCTGCCATTCACTGACGCCAACATATAGGACCTTGCCTTGACGAACCAGATCATCGATCGCGCGCAGCGTCTCGTCGAGCGGCGTTTCCGGATCATGACGGTGGCAGTAGAAAATATCGATATAATCATGCCCCAGACGCTTCAGGCTCGCATGGGCCTGCTCCATTACATGCTTGCGGGACAAGCCTTTGTCATTTGGACCGTCGCCCATTGGCCAGAATGCTTTCGTTGCCAGAACATACGATTCGCGCGGATACGCTTTCAGCGTTTCTCCGACCAGCACCTCCGCGGCGCCTCTTTCATAGACATTCGCCGTGTCAAAAAAGTTGATCCCGAGATCATAGGCGGTCTTGATGGCATTTACCGCATTCTCGCGTTCAACATAACCTCCATATGTAAGCCAGCTGCCCAAGCTGATCTCACTCACTTTCAAACCTGTGCGACCTAATCTTCTATACTTCACTTGCCATTCCTCCTTCGAAAAATGCTGTGAATCCGAGTTACATCTGTTATTCTAAAATAGTTCCTATTTCTTTTGAAGAAGTGAAATGTTATTCACTATATTATATAGAGGATAGATAATATACTTCAGTATAGTTAATATCTACAGAGCAGGAGGCGGATAACGATGGGAAATAAAGCGAACAGCTATATCCCGAAAACCCCGGATCACATCGAATGCAACATTGAGAAGACATTGCTTGTGCTCGGAGGCAAATGGGCCTTCCTCGTGCTTCGCGAGCTTTTTTGCGGGACCAGACGCTTCGGGGAGCTTCAGCGAAGCATTCCTAACGTCAGCCCGCGCGCCTTGACCAGCACCCTGCGCCATCTTGAAGAGCAGGGCGTTCTGGAGAGAACCGTATATCCGACCGTTCCGGTCACCGTGGAGTATACACTGACGCCGAAAGGAATGGATCTGCACGGCATCTGCAAGGAAATGAAGCTGTGGGCGGCTCGCTGGACATAATAGGGCCCGGTAGGGGTGGTCTGGCCGGGATGGAGCAATCGGCCATCCGTCGATCCATTACATAAGCGTCCCTTATACCTGCTTTACCCTTACTGACCTGGTGAAACCTAAGCCGGGCATTGCCTGAAGAACCGACAAGGCTCTTTCGGACAGTGCCCGGCTTTTTTGCGCGTCTATTTCATTTTTCCCGCCAATCGATAATCATTCCTCCGCCGTGACAAGCATACATTAATAGAGCATAAGCAGGACTGGCTTAAGACTTCTATTCCACGAAGGATGATTATTCGTATGCGTATACCATTCCTACCGGGCCGCGATCCCAGCTTCATCCGCAGATTGGTCAACAAGCTGTCCATGATTGCCGCAGGCTCGATCATTCAGGGCTACGCCATGGCCGTATTCCTGTTCCCACATGCGATTCCCTCCGGGGGCGGGGCCGGGATTGCCGTTCTGCTCAACCACGGTTTTGGCATACCGATGAGTCTCGGATTATGGTTCGCCAACATTGCGTTTCTGCTGTTTACCGTCCACTACCTGGGCAGCGTGAGCGCCGTCGGGACGGTGCTGGTTATTACCATAACCTCTGTGTCCGTCAACTTCTTTGAAGTTTATGTGACGCCGCCGATGAACAACGTATGGCTGGATCTGCTGCTCGGCTCGCTCCTGCTCGGGACAGGCATTGCGCTGCTGATGAAGCAGCGGGTATCCAACGGCGGGATTGGTTATGTGGCCCTCGCCATATACAAGTACAAACGCATTCATCCTGGCACTTCCTTGTTCTGGATGAACGGCTTTATTTTTGCGCTGACGGCCTATGTCATTGATTGGCAAATCATCGTTCTGGCGGTGCTGTGCCAGTGGCTCTCCACGCGAATGATCCATTTCATTCTTCGCATCCAGAGTCCGAGGCCGGCGCTGCGCCCGGCTTGGCGCAAGAAGTGACCTCCTTGCCCGTACGGCGCACGCTGCATGACAAGCTTCGGTCGACGACATCCACCTGCCAGGCTATCATCGCCGGGAGCGCCTGGTCGTCCACCGGAACCGAAGCTTCGTTCTCGCACTAACGTATGCGGATCCGTCCGCTTCGTCCGGCAGATGCTGACAGACATGGGGCTCCTGATCATAGCCCGCGCTCACACTCGCACCTATGTCTGTCTTTATCGCATCGGACTCATGTCCGTCGGTTTACCGTCCTCCAGCAGGCTTCAGCATACCGACACGGCCCTTCTCCCTCTTCCCTTCAGGCCTCCGGTCCTGTTCTCCTTCCTCATGCTCCTTGTTCACCCGAATCAGGAACAGCGCCAGCAGGCCTACGAGCAGCGTAAAGGCCGCCAGTGACAGAAACATCCCGACCCGCGACCATTCCATCAGCCATCCGAACAGCGGCGGGCCAATCGCCACACCGAAGAAACGGACGGAGCCGTACAGCGAGGTGACAAAGCCTCTTCGTTCCTTCCCTACCGCACCGGTAATAAAGCTGTTGACACAAGGCAGAATCAAGCCGGTTCCGAGACTGCTAATGGCAAGCACGGCGATGAACAGCGTCAGATGCCCGATAAACGACAGCAGCGCATAAGAAATCGTCATAAACGCAAACCCAAGCACGATGAGACGCTTCATCAGCTTTTGGTTTTTGCCGATTTTGCTGCCGGTAACATACGAGGTTGTACACATCACGAGCAGCGGAACCGCCAGAATCAGCCCCTTGACCACCCCTTCGATGTGATGGGTCTTCTCCAGCACCTCGGACAGGAAGAACAGAATGCCGAACAAAGTGAACAGGCATGTGGCTCCGGCGAGATAGGCCGTCAGCAGCCATCTGCCTTCATGCTTGAACACGCTGGCGAGACCCTGAAAGTACTTTTTCACCCCTGGGGGCTTCTCGCTCTTCTCCTTTTCCTTGATAAAAATCCACGTCAGAATGATCGAAATGAGCACCACGCCCGGAAAAGCAAAAAACACGCCATACCAAATGATCAAACCGATCAAAGAGCCGAGAATCGGCGATATGACCTTCCCGAAGCCGTTTGATGCCTCGACAAGCCCGAGCACCCGACTCTCTTCAGAGCCCTTGAATAAATCTCCTGCCAGCGCCATCGCAATCGGAGCTGTTCCCGCTGCCCCGATGCCCTGAAGCGTCCGCCCTACCAGGATCCAGGCATAAGCATTGGCGAACAACGCTGCCGCAAAGCCGGCCAGAAGCCCGCCAATCCCGTACAAGAACAATGCCGGTATAATAACCACCTTGCGTGAGAACCTGTCAGATAAATAGCCGAGCACCGGAATCGCGAATGCGGCTACCAAGGAGAACATCGTGATCGTCAGGCTGACCTGCAATGAGGTGAGATGAAGCTCTGACTTCATCTTCGGCAGCACCGGAATGATCATCGAGTTTCCAAGTGTCATAATAAGAGGAATCGATCCGATCGCTACGATCGTTTTAGTGGAAGTACGCTGTTCACCCATACTGCTGCAAGTCCCCTTCCTTCGTCAAACATGCGCTTAGAATGTCCTGCCAGGTTACCCTTTATTCCAGATGCAGCATTTGTTTCGTTGCAGAAATCATGTTAGTATCCAAAGCGAGATCGAGAACATGATGGCGAGGTTGTTATATGTCAACAATATTAATTGTGGAAGATGAAGTCATCCTGCGGGAAGTGATGAAGGATTATTTGCTGGAGGACGGTTATCAGGTGCTGGAGGCCGGCGATGGCAAAAAAGCGCTGGAGCTTGTAAAAGAGACCGGCGTGGATCTGATCATTCTGGACATTATGCTGCCGGAGATGGACGGATGGTCGGTGTGCAAACGAATCCGCAAGGAATCGGACGTTCCGATCATCATGCTGACAGCCCGCTCCGATGAAGACGATACGCTGATGGGCTTTGAGCTGGGGGCAGACGATTATGTTACCAAGCCGTACAGCCCGCCGATCCTGCTGGCCCGAGTCAAGCGGCTACTACAGACCCGGCAGCTCCGTGTACAAGCGTACACTTCCCTCACCTGCGGCAGCATCACCATTCATTTTCCGTCCCGAACGGTTACGGTGGATGGGGCTCCTTGCAGCTTGACGCATACCGAATTTGAGATGCTCGCTTATTTGATGAAGAACAGAGGCATCATCATAACCAGGGAACAGTTAATTACCAAGATCTGGGGGTATGACTATATTGGCGATGACCGGACGATCAACAGCCATATCCGCAATCTGCGGGCCAAGCTGGGAGAACACGCCGGGCATATTGTCACCGTTGTACGATCAGGCTATAAATTCGAGGAGCATCCATGAAGAGCATTGTACTTAAGCTGTTTCTGCTGACCACGATGGTCTGCCTGCTCACAGTCGCCATTATATTTGTTGGACAGACCGTGTTCTTCAAGCAATTCTATGCTCATCAGAAAATACAGGACGTCCAATCGGCCATTCAAGCCTATGTCGAAGATGAACGCAAGGCTGGTGACAACCCTCAAGCGCTCGCAGAGCTGGAACAGGATTTCTATCGACAGCATAACACTTGGATTGCCACCCTGGACGCGCAAGGGCGCTTGAAGTTTACAGACGATTTTCTGATGGAAATTAGACTGGATCAAGCCGAGGGCTTCGATCTTGCTGATGCCGTACTAACCGTTCCTTTGTACAGTGTGATGAACGCGGAGGATTTCTACAGCGATCGTCCGTTCCCTCAGCCCTGGGTACAAGAGGGAGAAGAGATCACAATCGAAGGCATCATGATCCACGGGCAGCCTATTCCCCAGCGCATGGGAAGGGACGTCTCCAATCTGCGTTCAGAGAATCGCCTGGAGAACAGCCAGATGGTAAACAAGGAGTTCGAGATTCTCCATAACCGCTATCATAGCAACGGGACCAAGTATCGTGAGGCCTACCCCGGATTTCTGGTCCAAGGTACGATTACACAGCTTCGAACTCCTGAAGGGGCAGCGGCCGCGCGCTATGCCAACCGCTTATTTATGGATCGCATCCTGGCGTTTCAAGCGGACCTGCTGTACGGTGACTTCGATCCCTCCCCGGGTCCCCATCCCGTTATGGATTTCTCGGAAAATCAGGTGAATTACAAAATCTTCGTCGAGCGCAGCCAAGACGGCGAAGGAAATGCTGAATATGTGTTTGCGATGACGTCGCTGCAGCCGGTGAATGAAGCGGTGGGGATGCTCGAACAATACTACGTGTATGTGATTATCGCCACGATCCTGCTGGTGATGCTCGTTTCCTTTTATTATTCCCGGCGGATATCCCGTCCTCTGCTGCGCATGAATCGTGTCACCCGGCAAATGGCAGGCCTGGATTTCTCGGAGGATCTTCCGATTACAAGCAAGGACGAGATCGGCAGCTTGTCGCGCAGCATCAATGAGCTGTCCGGACGGCTTCATGCTCATATCCTCCGCTTGGAGGAGGACATCGAGAAGGAGAAACAGCTGGAGCGTACGCGTAAAGAATTCATATCCAGCGTTTCGCATGAGCTCAAGACGCCGCTGAGCGTTATTCAGAGCTGCCTTGCCATTCTGAAGGACGGCATCGCCCCTCATAAACGGGACTATTATTTTCAAGCGATGGAAGATGAGGTCAGCCGCATGGATATGCTGATTGCCGATATGCTGGAGCTGGCCAAGTATGAATCCGGAACGTATAAAATGAACATGGACTCCTTTTCTATCGATGCCGTCATCGAGCGGACCTGCGTTAAATTGGCGGATGAACTCGCGGCTAAACAGCTGCATTTGCATACTTCCCTGCCGCCTGTAGAGGTCATGGGCAACGAGCTTCGGATTGAACAGGTCATCGTCAATTTCCTGACCAATGCAATTCGTTATACGCCGGAGCAGCAGGCCATTCACATTACGATCTCCAAGGAGACGGATAGCGCCCGGATCTCCATCGAGAATAAAGGGGCTCGCATTCCGGATGAGCAGCTGGAGAGAATCTGGGACCGCTTCTACCGCGGCGAGCAATCACGCGGCCGCGCGACGGGCGGAACCGGACTTGGCCTTGCGATATCCAAGAAAATTCTGGAGATGCACGGCGTGCCTTATGGCGCGGTTAACACAGACGATGGGGTTTTGTTTTATTTTCATTTACGCACAAAAACGTAGAGCGAAAGGCTCTGCGTTTTTTTATTTGAGCTTGATCTCATCTGCACTTCATCTTGATCTCGGCTGGCTACACTCGTTCTCGAAGCTTCAGGTGTACAGACACCGACTTGCAGAAGCTCTTACACCAACGAAGGAGAAGATGAGCCATGAAAAAGATTATGATGATATTCCTTACGGGAAGCCTGGCGATTGCCTTGACTGCTTGCGGACAGGATGCACCCGTCATCCCTGAATCGGAGGGACAAGTTTCTCAATCCCCCGAGACGCCCGAGTCGCGGGGAACCAGCTCAACCGGATCAATGAACACCGATGCTCAACTGTGGTTTGAAGACAGTGTATTTTTCGGAGATTCCATTACGGAAGGGTTATCCTACCACGATGTGCTTAAGGAAGAGAATGTTCTGGCAGGCGCGGGAAAAACGTCGGAATTCGCACTTAAGGATGTTGAAGAGCTGGCCAAGCGAAACCCGAAGCGAATCTATATCCAGCTCGGCTCGGACGATATTCTGTGGCCTACGGACGATCCGATAGCGTACTCCATGAACAACTACGCCAAGCTGATTGAGGATATGAAGCAGCTGCTGCCGCAAGCAAGGATTACGCTTCTGTCCGTCACGCCGGTAACAGAGGCAGCAGAGGACAAGGAGCCGCGTTACAGCCGGATCGCAGATTACAATCACAGCCTCAAACAGCTCGCGGAGCGGGAGAACGTTCATTTTATCGATATCTCTCCGATATTTGCAGACAGCCCGGATCTGTATGATACCGACGGGATTCACTTCAAGCCCGAATATTATCCGATACTGCTGGAGTTTCTGAAGGATCAGGTGGAGTAGGCCGCTGCAGGCTGCCATCCGGAGGTGACAATACTTGGTCTTTAGCAGTCTCAACTTTCTGTTTCTTTTTCTCCCGCTGGCGCTGCTGGTCTATTATCTGTCGCCGAGGAAGCTGCGAAATGCTGTGCTGCTGGCGGCAAGCCTGATCTTCTATGCGTGGGGAGAGCCGCTGTACATTCTCCTGATGATCGGATCAACGGTATTCGATTATATGAACGGACGGCTGATCGAAAAGTACAGGCACCGGAAGGCGGTCCAAAGCACGGTGTTTATCGCATCGATGACAGGCAGTCTGGCGGTTCTCGGACTGTTCAAATATGCCGGTTTTGTCGTGGACAATATCAATCAGCTGTTTCACCTGAATATCGAGGCGGCTGATCTGCCGCTGCCCGTGGGGATTTCCTTCTACACATTTCAGACGATGTCCTACGTGATTGACGTCTACCGCGGCAAAGTGCCGGCGCAGCGGAATATCATCTCTTTCGGCGCCTACGTGGCCATGTTCCCGCAGCTTGTTGCCGGCCCGATCGTGAAGTACAGCCACATTGCCGCCCAGCTTGAATCCCGCAAAGTGACGCTGGAGCGCTTCG
This sequence comes from Paenibacillus sp. 7541, assembly GCF_002276395.1. Lineage (NCBI taxonomy): Bacteria > Bacillati > Bacillota > Bacilli > Caryophanales > Paenibacillaceae > Paenibacillus > Paenibacillus sp. 7541. The sequence continues at coordinate 150,518 of NZ_NQLZ01000007.1, forward strand.
GGGAAGGCGCAGAGCTGTTCATGAGAGGCCTTGCCAAAAAAGTGCTGCTGGCCAACAATATCGGGCTGCTATGGGCCCATATCAAAGCGGAGCCGATCGAGCAGCTGAGCGTACTGTCCGCATGGCTGGGCATAGCGGCATTTACGCTGCAAATTTATTTTGATTTCAGCGGATATTCCGACATGGCGCGCGGGCTTGGCAAGATGTTCGGGTTCGATTTCATGGAGAACTTCCGTTACCCCTATATCTCCAGAAGCGTGACGGAGTTCTGGCGGAGGTGGCATATTTCGCTGGGCTCCTGGTTCCGCGAGTATGTGTATATCCCGCTTGGGGGCAATCGATCAGGGCTGGTGAAGCAGCTTCGCAATTTGGGGATCGTCTGGTTTCTGACCGGCTTCTGGCATGGGGCCAGCTGGAACTTTATCATCTGGGGATTGTATTTCGGCGTCCTTGTGATGACCGAGAAGCTGGTCTTGCTGCGCTGGCTTGAACGCAGCCCTGCCGTTGTCAGCCATGTCTACACACTGCTGGCGGTAATGGTAGGCTGGGTCTTGTTCGACCTGGAGCCTATAGCTTCCGCCTGGCATTTCATCGGCGTGATGTTCGGCAGCGGCGCACACGCTGCAGTAGACCAGAAGGCGCTCTATGATCTGTCGACGTATGCGGTCCTGCTTGTTCTGTCAGCTATCTGTGCAACCCCGCTGCCTGGGGCGATACTCACCTTAATCAAGCAAACATGGAGAACGGCCGGGATCGTGCTCATCCCATTGATTTATGCGCTGCTCCTGGTGCTGTCTACCGCCTATTTGGTCAATGAAAGCTATAATCCATTTTTATATTTTCGATTCTAAAAAAGGGGGGACGGACATGGAACGGAATGTTACCCTCATTCGAAAAGCGCTGGCTGTTCTGCTGCCGCTGTTCATTGCTGTATTCGCCGTCCTCCATGTCGCGATGCCAGATCGGTCATTCTCGGAAGCGGAGAACCGGGTGCTTCTGCAGCTGCCTCGCTTTTCCCTGAAAGCATTGATGTCCGGACAATTCACTGCCGACTTCGACCAATACGTGTCCGATCAATTTGTGTTCAGGGATGCCTGGATCGGGGTGAAAACCGATGTGGACCGTGCGCTGGGAAAGAAGGAAAACGGCGGTGTCTTTCTGGCGGAGGACGGATATCTTATCCAAACATTCAATCCCCCTTCTGAGGCGGATGTGGAGAAGAGAGCCGAGGCCATCCTAGCCTTTGACCGCGCGACGCCGGAGCTGCGGAAATATGTCATGCTGGTGCCGACCGCAGCAACCGTGCTGCAGGATAAACTGCCTCCATTCGCTTCGGCCGGGGATGAGCTCCAGTATCTGGACCGGATGCGAAGCAGATTTCCGGCCACGGTTCATGATATTGATGTATATCCGGCACTGGATGCTATGCGGGAGAAGCCGATTTTTTATCAAACCGACCATCACTGGACCACCTTGGGAGCTTACACCGCTTACGTTGAGCTATGCAAACACCTGGGACTGAACCCGCTGCGCCAGGATGAATTTGATATTCGGCAGGCCACTGACCACTTCTACGGATCGCTGTATTCCAGAAGCGGATTTCGCCATCTCCGGCCCGACCGGATTGAGCTGTATTGGCCGAAGGACCCGGTGAAATATACGGTAACCTACGTCGATGAAGGGCTCACTACAGATTCGCTGTATGCCGTGGACCAGCTTGAAGCCAAGGACAAATACGCGGTGTTCCTGAACGGAAATCATGGACTCGTCCAGATCAAGACCGCCCATCCCAGCAGGAAGAAGCTGCTCTTGGTCAAGGACTCGTATGCCAACAGCTTGATTCCGTTTCTGTTACCGCATTTCAGCGAGATTGATGTCGTTGACTTGAGGTACTACGAGGAGGATTTAGCCTCGTTTGCGAAGGCGCGAGATTTTGATGATATGCTGCTGCTGTACAATGCCAACACGTTTTTTGAGGATTCGTCTATATTAACCTTGCATGAATCGGAGTGATCTAATGAGACAAACACAATTACGTATATGGAGCTTCCCCCTCGTCCTGCTTGCCCTTGCCGTTGCCTTCGGCATATTATCCGGCTGCTCCGGCAGCGGTACGAACGCTGAAGAACCAGCCTCGGCAGCTGAAATCGGGCAGGCTATCGAGCAGGCGGTACGATTGGATCATATGAATAAGGGCGATCTGGATAAAATTCAGAAAATATATCGGATCGACAAGGATGACATTGCAGACTTTGTGCTCTATACGTCGGCATCCAATGTGAAAGCTGATGAACTTGCTGTGATTCAACTCAAGGACCCGGGCCGGATTGCGAGTGTTAAGGAGAACATCGAGCTGCACATCGAGCGCCAGAAAGCCAAATTTAAAGACTATCGGCCTGACGAATATTATCTGGTTGAACGGCATGTTATGAAATCAAAGGGTTCCTATGTCTTATTCGCCGTATCCGACCAGGCTGATCAAATGGAACGCGTATTTGATGACGCATTCTAAACACAACAGCAAGCGACCGTCCTCCGACTTATCACGGGAACGGTCGCTCTTCTATTCCTTGGAATCCTATTGATGCCTGCTTATTTCAGTCCGCGTCCTTCGTTCGCCACATAAGGCCCGGTTCCTGGCACGGAATGCTGATGCATCGCTGCCGGCTTAAGCTCAGGGGCACCGCCGCGTGCTTGCGGATTCTCTACGTATTCGAAATTGCCGGTTCCGTCCGGAAGCGGCCCGGATGCCCAAGGCCCTTGTCTGCTCTCTTCTCCGACGGAGAAATTAATGAATTGACGGGTTGCCTCTCTGACGGTACGCTCTCTCGGGAAGGAAGCCGGTGCCACTGGCCCGTCGATCGCTTCCAGTTCTTCAATGGCAGCCAGCCACTGATTCTGGTGCAAAATATCACGGGAGATCATAAAGGACAGCATGTCGCGCACCCCTGCGTCTGTCGTCTGCTCGTACAGCCGTACGACCTGCAGCAGACCTTGCGTCTCTGCATTCAGATTGGCGCGGAAGTCGGCCAGCAGGTGGCCGCTGGATACGATGTAGCGGCTGTTCCATGGGAAGCCGTTGCTGTCCGTCGGGGTCGCGCCAAGACCGGACACAATCGCATGCTGCGGATTCATGCCGCCAAGCGCAGCTGCAATGAGCGGATCCTGAGCCGCTTTATCCACTTCATCAGCCGGTGCGCCGTCCAGAAGCTGGGCAATCATCGTGCACAGCATCTCCACGTGACCGATTTCCTCGGTGCCGATGTCCAGCAGCATATCCCGGTATTTTTGCTCAGCCCGGCAGTTGAAGCCCTGGAACAAATACTGCATCATGACCGACATCTCACCAAATTGTCCTCCAAGCACCTCCTGCAGCTTGCGCGCAAACACCGGGTCCGGTCTTTCCGGTTTCGCCCGGTACTGCAGCTCTTTCATGTGGATAAACATACGATCATCCTCCTTCATCATGCTGTTTGTTTGTATATGAAATTAACGGGGTCGATTATCATATACCCGCCCTGAGAGCGGCTAATCAGCTCGAGATGACGCTAGCCTGCTGGCAACCGCCTATAAACAGCGCGGATCACGCTGCCTCGGACTGGCTATTCTAAACGCCAAGTGCCCAGAACGAAGAAATCCCGCAAACCTCTCGTTTGAGGCTTGCGGGATATTCTGCATGCTATTGCCGGGTAAATTCCGCCCGATCGAAGTTGCCGATGTATCGATGCGTGGAATTGACAGAGCCCGTCAGTACAAGGTATACATCGTGAACACCTGTCAGCGATTCGGTCAACTGTCCTTCGGCGACGGCGTAATTCCCCCACCCGTTCCCCGTAGGAGGCACCGGAATCGTCCCAACCAGCGTTCCGTTTACGCCGCCAAGCCGAACTTCCACGGCAGAATCTGCTGCGCAATTCGCACTGTTGCTGGCATACTCAATGGACAGATGGTTGACGCCCGAGGTGCCGAAGTCCATCCCTTTATATGCCAGCCATGCGCGGTCAAACGTATTGGCCACCTGCCGCCCGCTTTTGCCTGGCTCGGTCTTCAGCGGCCCCTGGTTAAAGGTATTGACAGCGGTAGACCACTCGTCAGAGGTTTCCAGCTCCAGATTCGCATAGTCACTGCGAGTCTTCTGATAACCCCACGTGAAAAAGTCGAAATTTCCGATATAAGGCTTCGAGCTGGTGGTGCTGCCTTTCATGACGATATACAACGTTTGCTTGCCTGTGAGCGTCCGGTTCAGCAGCGCCTCGGCTGTAGCGTAATTGTTCCAACCGCTTCCTGTATTGTTCAGCGCAGCGGTGCCGAGAAGCTCGCCGCTTTCACTTCCAAGACGGAATTCAAGCGCCGCGTCGGCCGGTGTTCTGTCGGATGGAGCCGTGTACTCAACCGCGATCCGGTTCGCGCCTTCAGCTCCGAAGTCGAGATCGGCATACGCCAGCCATGCGCCGTCAAATGTGTTGGCAACCACCGTTCCTCCATTGCCGGACTCGGTCTTGAGCGGATTGCCGTTAAAGGTATTCACCCCGGTCGACCAGCTCGTTCTGCCCTCAAACTGGATCGTTCGGACGTCCGTCACTGGCGGAGCAGGTTCCACCGGGTCATCCGGCAGCTCCGGCTCCGGTTTAGGAACCGGTAACGGCTCCGGCTTCGGCTCTGGCTGCTCCGGCTGCCCCGGTTGTTCCGGCTCTGGCACAGGCACTGGCTCCGGCTGCGATACAATTGGATCCGCCAGCCACAGCGAGTTATAGATGTTGCCGTCATACTGATCTACCAGATAGATATTGACCTGATATCTGCCTGCATTGACGTTAAACGTCTGGGAGATGTCGAAGCTTCCCGTCTCCACCGGGATCGCGCTCGACACCAGCGCCTGATCATGCCCGCTCATCAGCTGAATGACGGCGACAGCCGAATCGACATAAGCCCCCTTCAAGGTTCCAGCCACTTCAACCTGCATATTGCCTGTGCGCTTTACCTCTGCCTCCAAATCGAATACATCCCATTTGATGTCCGAAGTATAGGCTTGGTCTGATACGAGCGCTTCCCCGGCAGCCCGGTTCAAGTTCTCATCCGCCTTGACCCGGACCTGCACCTGCCCTGCTTCATACGCAGCTGGCCCTACGATCTGCGGATTGGCAGTTACAGGCTGCCAGCTTCTGCCGCCGTCCGTGCTGAATTGATAATCTGCCGGATTGTCGTAGCCTGGGACATAGGTCCAGCCGAATGTATTGGCCTTGTCGTCTACAACCGGATTCGTCGGCGCTTCCGGCTTCTCCAGACGCTTCACCGCATTCAGACTGAATTCGAAGGCGACATCCGAGCTTGTTGCATTCACCTGATGAACCTCCGCTGCGAGCACGTTCGTGCCCGCCACGAGATAAGACGGGTCAATGCGGTATAGATTGCGATCCCGCTCGTTATTGACGGTCGCATTCGCATAGGTGTCATAGGATATTGGGCCTTGCGGCATATTCGTGCGAATGATTTCCTTGCCATTCAGATAGACAACCGCGCCGTCATCGCGGATGAGACTAGCCTCAAGCTCCAGGATGTCATTCACATCACTCACGTCAAACGTCTTGCGGAAGTAAGTGGTCGGGTGCTTCCGATTCGCGTCCGGGCCATAGCTGACCACGGTTTTCACATACCCGATGTTATCATAGCCAAGCGGAGCCTCACCTGCGCTCCAGCCAGTGTCGTCATACGCCGCATCTGTCCAGCCATTGCCCGCATAACGTCCCTGGTCGAAATACTTCCATTCCTCTCCCTCGGCAATGATTGTTTGGCGGGACAGATGGTTATCCACATCGGTACCGTAATCATGCATTGGCGGAGCTGCCTCCGGCGATGCGCCCCAATCCGTATTCGGCTCAGGTCCCATCTCAAACGCCAGCACGCCGCCGTTCATCACATCCACATAGCTAATCCATGCCTGATCGAATTGGCGACCATTCAGGGAAGCCGATTGAATGAACCGGTTCTGGCTGGATACGCCATCAGCCTTGATTGTAAACGTCTTGCCGCCGTCCAGGTGAAGCTTCACTTCCGAGAAGATCGGCGAGCCGATCAGGAAGTTCGCGTCTCCCGGATTGCCAGGGAACAAGCCCATTGCACTGTACACATACCAGGAGGACATGCCGCCGGCATCGTCATCCATAGACGGCAGGTAGCCTTCCGGATCGTCGCGATAAACGCGGGATTTGATCGGATGGGCATACAGGCCATGGTTGTGGTATTTTTGCGTAACAACTTCGGTTGTGTACTGTCTGACATAATATTGCGTCAAGTAAGGCATGCCCAGGTAATTGAACAGATAAGGAGCTTCCAGGTCCGGTTCGTTAATAGCCACGTATTCGTCTCTGGCAAAGAAATCCTGAAGCTGTTTAGCCATCTCTCTTTTGCCGCCCATCAGCTCAGCCAGCCCGTTAATATCCTGGGAAGCCGACCAGCGGTACGTCCACAGATTCCCTTGGTATGCATAACGGCCTACCGCTGTAATATCTCCAGGGCCGACGTTCCTTCCGTTCGGCGTGAAGAAGCCGTACTTGTCGCCGTTCTCGTCAACCTGGTCCGGATTCCACAATGACTTGTAGGAGAGCGCAACCTGCTTGTATTTGTCATACATGTCGCGGTCTCCGATCATCTCGGCCAGCTTCATCGGGAAGTAGGCGCTTCTTGCCTTCTCCAGCTTCCCTGAGATTTCCCCATCGTTCACGGAGAAGTTATCCGCATCAACGGCCATCCCTTGAAGCGCAGCATAGACATCGTAATCTCGGAAGCCCTTGGAATAGGCATCCAGGATGACCGCACCGTTGAACTCATTTCTAACCGTCGGGCTAGGCCAGTAGCCTTCTCCCCACTGTGTGTAAGCGCCTCTCGTCTTGTACAGGTCCACTAGGGATTTCACCATGTTGTTGTATTTGTGCGGCTCCAGTACAGAGAAGAGCGCATACTTCCGGAAATCATCCCATGTCGTCCAGCCGTTATAGTATTCGAAGTCCGGTCCGATCTCGTCGGTGTTTCGGATCGTGTTCTCGTCTCTGCCCGCCTTGAAGGTGCCTAATGAACTGCTCACCTTATTCGGATGCAGGAACATATGATAGAGCTGCGTGTAAAAAACTCGTTTGTTCTGCTCATCATGATCAGTAATCTCGATTTTTCCCAGGAGCTCGCTCCACGTGTTTCTCACTTTGGCATGCTGCGCGTCAAAATCCCAGTTCGCGACGTCATGGTCGCGCTCATATTTCGCTTGTTCCGTGCTCACCGGAGACAGGCCCACCTTCGCTTGTACCACTTGGTTTGCAGTTGTATCGAAGGTAACCCATACGCCGCTGCTGGCTCCTGTGCGCACAGGCACGCTGCCTGTGTCATCGCCCTGCCAGGACGTGTACGATTGAAAATCCTGATCGAACGCAATGGAGAAGTACATTGTATAGTAGCCATGACCGCATACGTTCTTGGACTGAATCATCCCTGAAATTTCCCGGTTGTTCTCGACCTGCAGGCTGGCGTTCACCATTCCCGCATAAGAGTTGGAGAGATCGACCAGCACCGAGCCTTCGCTGGCCGAAGCCGGGAAGGTATAGCGGTGAAAGCCGACATTGTCCGATGCCGTCAGCTCCACGCCGACACCGGAGTCCAGATGGACCGCATAATAGCCCGGCGAGGCTTGCTCGCTGCTTTTAACATATTTCTGTTTGTAGTCATTGCTGTTCTTGGTAAAAGCGCCGGTCTGCGGCATCAGCAGAATATTTCCGCCCCCGCCGCTGCAGCCTACGCCGCTGAATCTTAGATGCGAGAAGCCCTTCAGATGCTTGTCCTCGTAATAGTAGCCGCTGAATGCCCCGCCATCACTGTCAGGACCGAGTGAGACAAGGCCAAAAGGCGTCGTCGGCCCCGGATTTGTCTGTCCGTTGTCCCCGAGCGTATTGATGAACGGATCGACATAATCGATCGGAGCGAGATTCACAGGCGGGTATGCCGGGACTTCACCGGCATCCACGCCGTACAATTCAAGCTCATACAGCCGAACGGTGTTCGAGTCGTAAGCGCCTTGGCTTATATAAAATCTGAAATACTGAGCCGTCACCGGCTCCGATAAATACCGGTTCACAATGGTCTGCGCGTTGTTCTGAACGACATCCACATCGGTCCAGACGGTGCCGTCGTTACTTTTTTGCAGACGGAAATTTTTGGTGTTCCAGAATGGGCTGTTGTTTTTTTCAGAAATGGCAGCATTCTGAACAACCCATTGGTTAATCGTATATTCCTTGCCCAAATCGAGCTTTAACCATTTGATCGAAGCACTGGTATTGTCGCACCACTTCGTATCCGCTTTGCCATCCACGGCGAACTCAGGACGCTCATTGCTGTTGCATTGTCCCGAAGCGGTCACCTGGGCCCCGAGCGCTACGTTTCTCGTCTCTATGCCTGGCGCTGATCCAGACGCTGCCCAGGCGAAGCCTGCGGGTAACGCTGGCTCTATCAAGCTGTACAGCAGCAGCACCGTCATGATCATGGATAAGATTCTTTTCCCCATTGTGCTTGGTTCCCCTCGCTTTCAGTTATAAAGAGCGGTCTGTAATGAGCCGATGAATCATGATCGCGACTTCCGCCCGATTGACGGAATGCTTCGGATTGAAGCGGGTGCCGTCGCCTTGAATCAGTCCGAGCGACCAGGCTTCGTTCACCGCTTCAGCAGCCCAAGCGGAAATGGACTTCGCATCAGCAAAGGCCGGTTCACCCTGCTTGGATGCTGTCAGGCCCGATTGCTCGGCTGCCCGCACAAGAGCTACTACCGCTTCCTCCCGTGTAATCGGGTCATTCGGTCTGAATGCTCCCCCATACCCGGACATCAAACCGATCGTTGCCGCCTGCTTGACATGCTCTGAATAATAGCGTCCGGCAGGCACATCCCGAAACGCCTGAGCCGGGCTCGCCGCTGCATCCGCACGGATTCCTTCATGATTCAAAGCGCGCATCAACAGCGTGGCGAATTCCGCACGGGTAATGCTCCGATTCGGTTCATAACGGCGCTCGTCCACTCCAGTCACCAGATGTTTCGCTGCCAGCGCTTTAACAGCCTCCTCGGCCCAATGACCGGCCAGATCGGTAAATGTTTTGTTATATTCAAGAATCGCATAGTAGGAGAAATGACCCGCTGTAAAAGTAAATCGGCCATCCTTGAGCGTGCCAGGGACATATTCAAGGCTTCTGCCGTTCACATAATAGACGCCGGCCAAATTGGAAGCGATGCTGCGCTCCTGCGCCTCGGTCAATTCCAGGCTCACCACCGCAGGCCGGTTCAATTGATGGATTTCCGTCATGCTGTTCCCGGAAATGATCTCGATCACCACGGAGAGTACAATGTCTGTCGATGCATAGTCCGAGTTAGACCCTATCGAGCGTTGAACCAGAGCACGGGCTTCCTCGGTATAAGCAGACTTAAGCACAATGCGTACCCGTGCCTGCAAATCCTCCTGCACCGGAATAGAGCCAGCCGGGAAACGTACTGTACGGTCGCCTGTAGTCACAATGAGTTCCAGGCTCCGCTGCTGGAGAGTTCGCAGCGATTCAGACGGGAACTCAACCGGAGCTCCGGACTGACCGGCTTCGGCTGGCAGCTGAATCGTTACCGAATCCTGCGCTTGATCAGCGGCTTCGGTGATCGTGCCTGCCCCGACAATGTATCGCCCGTCTGATGTCAGCTCCGGACGGATGACCGAACCGGAAGCCGATCCTACGCCGGCTGGAATACTTCCGGTAAGAGACCCGGACCCGTCCGGCTGAGGTGTTGGGCTGCTTCCACCGCCACTGGACCCAGGAGAGCCTGGAGCGGGAGCGGGATTCTCCCCGCCTCCGCCGCCCGGAGGATTCACCACAGGTGCTCCAGGCACGATGAATGTCTTCGTTTGCGACGCAGTGCCCATACCAGCGGCTACCGTATAGATGCCGGACGGGGCTAAATCTTCATCCGCCGGAATCTGGACGCTCGCTTCATAACGGCTGTTTGCCGCTTCAACCACATCGATGTAGAGCACCGTCTGACGCGGCGTAACCACCTTGATCACGACAGTTCCCGACTCGACCGGCACGGTTCCGGAAATCGTCAGCTTCTCGCCGCGTTTGACTTCTCCTGCGCTTAGCGCAAGGGAGAAAGCATCCGCTGCGAAGACGGAAGCTGGCGAGAGCACGAACAACAATATCAGTATGAGTGCTACATTTTTTTTCACCATATTCAGTCCTCTCTTATTCGTCCGTTACCGTAGCTCAATCGGTTTCGCCAAATGAATCGGCACCTCAGGGTCGCTGTTGAATTCATCAAACACGAATACCTTGACGCTATACTGGCTTCCGTTCACATTAAAATATTGCGAAACTTCAAGTACGTCCTGCCGAATAGGAATTGCATTAATCAAGAGCGGCGTATTCCCGTCCATAAGCTCGAATACTACGTATGGATCGCCACTGTACTCTGCTGCCCGCGCTACCTTCACATCGACCTTGAGCTGCCCATCTCTCGTCACTTCCCCGGACAACTGGAAGGTTTCATGGAGGCTGTTCTCCGTAAACGGCTTGTCGGATGCAAGAGGCAGGCCAGCCTGTCTTCCACTGGCTGCGTCTGCCTGTACGCGTACCATAACTTCGCCTGCAGGATAATTCCCGTCTCCAACCGGCTGTGGATTCGCGGTCACAGGCTGCCAGCTTGTTCCGCCGTCAACGCTGAATTCGTAATCGGAAGGCTGCTCATAACCCGGCACATGGGTCCAGCCGAACGTATTATGGCCATCATCCACCACCGGAGCCGTTGGCGCCGCCGGAACGTTCCCCGAGACAGCTACCTTGACCGCTGCCGAATTGTCCCGCTTATCAACGGTTGTGACAGCAAATTCATAGGCTTCATTCGGCGTAGTCCCCGGCACCTCATATTGATAGCTGGTTTTGCCTGCCTCTACAGGGATATAGGCGCTCCAGTTCGGGCCGAGCTGTCCGTTCACTTCATGAATCCTAAACCCGCGGATCGGATCCTCGGCATCCACCGTTTGTGGCATACTCCAGGAGAGCACTGCCCTTCCATTACCGGATTTGCCCGCCGACAGGCCTTCAACGGCATCGGGGCGTCCATCATTACGCACGATGGTATACTCATCCATCGGAGCGGACTCACCGGTGATATAGGTCTGCAGCGTCAAGGAATCCTCTGTTACCTTAATGCCGGTGTACATAGGCTTGTAAGGCTGGCTGTACTTGGCTGCGTAATATTTGTCCACATCGCCTCTGACGCCATAATATTTGCGCCCGGCCGCGTTATTGATCAGATACAGCGTCCCGTCCGGATCAATGACATTGCCGTTGCTGTCAGTCACTACGTTCTGAACCGGCTTGTCACCATACATCTGGAAAGATCGCATAAAGGTATGGTCATGCCCTTGTAGAACCAGATCGATGCCAAGCTCATCCATAATCGGATACAAGGTTTCACGGAGCTCCAGAATATCGCGGTCCAAGGCATGCCCGCCTACCGAATATATCGCTTTATGGAAGGCGACAACCTTCCACTTCTTGTCAGTTTGAGCAACTTCTTTTCTTAGCCACTCGATCTGCTTCTCGAACGATGACTTCTGGGCGTTGTCCCACGGAATATCACCGGTGTTAAGCACCATGAAATGCGCCGGGCCATAATCGAACGAGTAGACCGCGCCCGCCGGATTGGAATCCGTGAACGAGTTGTCAGGCAGATTGAAATGATAATAGAAGTTGTTATTGTACGGCCCTTCATGGTTGCCGATCGTGGTCATCAGCGGCAGATTCATAAGTTCATCTTGAGGCTGGGTGAAATAATCATGCCACTGCTCCTCGAGATCACCGACATCCACCATGTCGCCAGGCATCAACAGAAATTTGGAATCCGGGAAATTCTGCACACCCGCGCGAACAGTATCCGCCCATGCTTTATAATCGTCGGTGTTCCCTCCCTGGGAGTCCGTCATATACAGGAAGGAGAACTCATTCTCTTCTTCCCTCTCGGTCGTAAATTGTCCATGCTTACTCCAATACCCGCCGCTTCCCAGCCGATATTGATACGTCGTTCCAGGTTCCAGACCCTCAACCACGACTTTATGTGACAAGTAGTTCGCATTGGTGGACCGGGTTACCCGTACATGAATCTCTTCACTCGTGCCGCGGAAAGACTTCATCGTCGGTGAATCGAAGCTCTCCCCTGCACGCACCACCTGCACCTCGCTGTCCCGGATACCTGCCGGGGCGGTTGCCGGATTTGGATATTGGGAATACCAGGCGAAACTGCGTCTTGTTTTTGCATCCCCATGCAGGGACATTGCGATATCAAATGGCGTGTAATCCACGACCTCAGATTGGTTGATCGCAGTGAAGGCAAAGCTGCCCACATTCGTGCCATCAGCCAGCTGCAGACCGGCTAACCCATCATAAGCAATGTTTACCCGCCTAATTGGCGTGATCGCTTCAGCCACTTGGACCGTCATCAAGGAAGGATCACGATCCTGCAGCACATCCAGCAGCGTCAGCTGTGTATCGTCTGCTGTAACCGTAATATGATCCTGCAGCGCTCCCGGAAGAGCTCCCAGATCGGACAACATCTCAAGCGAGATGTTCAGGCCATCAGCCATAACCGTTGCTGCAACCGGGCCATTGTAATCCTCTGGCAAATAGAAGACATGATCAGGCACAATTTCTTTTGCCATGGAAGGTGTAGACCAGCGCAGATAGAGATTGGAGCCGCCATAATCCTCAAAGTACTCGATCTTAATCTTGTACTTCTGTCCGCCATTCAGGTGAATAGGCGTACTGGTCTGCTCGATATCCCAGTCATTCACCCAATGATCGATGATCAACTGATCGTCGATCCACAACCGGAAGCCGTTATCGCCAATCATATAGAAGGTGTAATCATCCGTTTGCGGCGGCATGATCTGTCCGGTCCAGCGCACATTGGCGTTATCTGCCTGACCGGTTAATGATTGCAGGATGGGATCCAGGTTTCTAAATTCGATCCGGGAGTCGATCGCCGTTCCCTTATGATCACCGAAATCAAAATTGCTTCTGCCCGTATAATACTCCCCGAGCAATCCGTTATCCTTGCCGACTACCGGCGGTGCACTATCCGAACCCTTCAGTTCAAGGGAAAAGAACAGGTCCGAACTGGCTCCCCGGTCCTGATGCACGGAGGCAGCCATGACATTCGTGCCGTCGACCAGCAAGGCAGGGTCGATCTCAAACACATATGCGTTTCTTTCGTCTCCAACCGCAGTAGATGCCGTTGTTCTATACGTAATCTCGCCGCTCGGCATGTTGGTGCGGTATACTTCCTGCCCATTCAGGTAGATGACCGCTCCGTCGTCCCGAATCAAGGAAGCTTCCAGCTGTTTAATTGCAGCTGCATCGGTTACTTGGAACTCCTGACGGAAATACGTTGTTAAATGTTTGTTCCCTGCATCCGAGCCATACCCGATCCAGGTGTTCAAGTCTTGGCCTTTGCCGCTGCCTGCATACCCAAGCGGGGCAGGGGCCTTCTTCCAGCTGCTGTCATCGAAATTCGGCTCCTTCCAGGCCGTGCCTTGATCCGAGCCGTCATCCAAATAAGTCCACTGACTATCCTTCTCGATAAAATGGAGTCCAGCCGCAAGGATGGCGGCGCCTGCTGCTCCAACGTTGATGACCGCAGCGGCTTGATGAGCCCCGTCCTCTGTTGTCACTGTAACAACCGTGCTGCCTTCGGATACGCCGGTAACGAGACCATTCGCATCGACCCCAGCCACGGCAGGGTTATCTGATGACCAGATCAGATTTGGCGTAGCGGCTCCTGGCGGTGAGAGGATGGCCGACAGCTGCTCTGTTTCACCTTCCAACAGATCCAGATTCGGCTTGTCGATGCGAATGCCATCCGGCTGCACCGCCGATGCACCAACCATCGAACCCCAAGCCTGGAACTCGTAAATATTCGCTGCATACCCTCCCGTCGCAGCATCCGCCGCGCCAGGATCCGTAATGTTCAGTTTAAAATATCTTGCCTGAACAGGGACGCTCAGCGTATGTGCAGTCTCTTGATATGTATTGCCTGTCACCGTTACTGCCGGCGTCCAGTTCACATCATCGGTGCTCACTTCAATCGAATAGTCCCGGGTATTGTAGCTGTCCGGTTCACCGGCTGCTCCTGCATGAAACAGCACGAATTGGCGCACGAGAGCCTCAGCGCCAACGTCTACCTTAATCCAATACGGGTTCGCTGGATCCGGCAGGCTTGAACCTCCTGCATAGCTCCATTTCCCGCTGTTCTTGCTGCCGTCGATTGCTTTAGACGGAGCGAAGTCATCCGATATGTATCCGTTCGCCGTTGCCGTGACTCCTGCTCCGGCGAATACATTCGTATCTGTGGCTGCCACGCCAGCCATCTGCGCCGGACTGTACCCTGCTGGCAGCAGAGAGGTCAATAACATAACTATGGCAAGCACACGGCTTGTCAGCGTGATCCTCTTCTTCACTTTCTCTGTTCCCTCCTAAAACATTATAATGTTCGTACATAAGGGTACGTGCTTCTCTCCAGACATTCAATCCATGCATTGTAAAGTGACGAACAATTCTGTGTAAATATTTGAATATGCATATGCGCATTTCGAGATGGAAGGAATTTCCTTATTATGTTCGATCACAATAAACACGCTTACATTTCCAGTTGGTTGTTAGATACTATGAGAGACTTACTTATTATAGAAGGAAAAAAATAAACAGGATTAGGGGGGAGTTCGTGGGAAGGGGAACAGACGACAAACAACTATCTGACCAAATAAAAAAGCAGCGACCTTCGCTGCACGTTAATATGATTTCAATTCGTCAAAACGATTCTATGTCATATTCAATTCCGACCGATCATACTTAATGCCTGCGATAATGGTAGAGGACCGTTCGATAGATTTGACCGGAAAAGATTCGGAACCCGAATGCGCGGCCCGACCACTTCCGCAAAATTCCGCAAAATTGCTTCCACTCGGCGGGGTAAGCATTCAGACCCGTGATCCGTTTCCGTTGATCGCCCCATTCAATCTCCAGGCTCCAATGGGTTCCTTCACTGGCCCCAAGGTCCACATAATGATCATGCCAGTTAAAGATCCGGCAGTTTCGAAGGTCCTCTACGAGAGCAAGCTTGCTCTCCATTCCTGTCAGGGGCCGCGGGCTGATCTCGGCAACAATGCCTTGTTCCGATAGCTCCCAATAGATTTCTCCTGCTGCGAAATCAATCACGATGGTGCATCCGGGACCCAAGGAGCCTCGGATTGTAGCCATCATTCTCGTTAATTGCCTGTACTGATCCATCCATAGTCCCCTTCCTGATGTCATGATTCCGAGGCAGAACCCTCTCATTCTTCAAGTGAGCGATCTCCGTCGAATACCCTTGTCTATCCGAATCCGCTCAGGAATTAAACGTCTTATTTACGCAATGGGTTTCACATTTTTACGGTACGTTGATCGATAATATCGGTTGAGAAGCTCGTCCAGTTCCATAGATTGCTTAAGGACCCTCGGATGCCGCAAACCATACTGCTGCTCCATCTGATACAGCAGTTGTCTAGCATCTTCTATTCGCTGCAGCATCACGTCAGTATACATCATCGCTCGCACCTCCTCGTGTAATATTTTAGAATATAATGTAAAAATAATGTTTTTAGTTTGTAATGCATTGTTTCTGTTTATACACTAGAGTGTGCCAGTGATGGTTGTCACATCCATTCTTACCGAGTCGAACGGAATCGAATGGTTAATGTCATGTAAAGTCAATAGGGCGGGATGTAAAAAAACAAGCCATAGGAGAATGACTCCTATGACTTATATTTAGGGCTGCTAGATTCAATCTTTACTATTTTCACAGCCATTCAGAAATCTCTTGGCCGGATAATCCTTCTTGTTGGCCAAGCATGCTTATTATTCCTAAAATCAACAACCGCCAATGATGGGAGTGATTCTCTCCGTTACTGCTAGAATGATTTCCATCCCACTCCGTAGAGCTCCGAGTCGCCCAAATCCTATTAATTCTTGTTGCTGCCCTCAATCCTTCCAGCAAGTAATCAACGACGACTTCATACCGCTGCTTGTTTAAATGATAAATCGCCAGCTCAATCACAAAACGAATATAGCGATCGGATGCTACTTGTTCGTTGTAGGTGCCAGTTAGCCCTTTACCGGTAGCAAATTCAGAAATTTGCTGTTCGAATTTCTTCAAGACCGAATCGATATCTAAACCGAAACGGTTGGCCGCTTGAAGTATCTTGTAAAGTGCGGGCAATATCTCATCAGGCCTGACCTCAATGTAGGCCACATATTCAGGAAGAACTTCAACATCCCCCATCATGAGTTTGTACATATACCTATTGGCAGTTGCCCACATCTTGTATTGTGCTATGATCTGACGAGCTTCCTCTGAATCTTCTACTACCCAGTCAAGATCACTGTACAGAGATACATAACTAAGAGCCTGCTCGTACTCGCCTCGCGCATCACTAACCCCGGACCGCAACAGGTAGGAATAAATGATATATAGAAATAAAGGTTTCTTCGGTTCCTTATGCAATACACGTCTTCTCGACGTCTGATACTTGTTCCGGTATAAGATACTGGCCTTTCTCCCCATCTTCTCTGCAATTTCATCTACTTTACCCCATCGCCCGAGAGCCGCATATATATTAGCAAGGTCTTTCAATGCGTCGAGCTGGTCGATCTCATCCAAACGTTCTACAAAACCTTCAAACTTCGTAGCTGCTTGTAAATTGAGCTGTTGATTGGAGCCGACTGAAATCGAAAATAACCTGTACTGGCATAAAGCAAGCCGTTCAGAATGCTGATATTTCTCACTTTCAGCCACACATTCATAGATGATCGCTGCCGCTGATTCGTTTCCCTGTTGATACCAATCTTCAGCAGTATCGAACAATAGTGGGAGATAGATAAGACTGTCCATCATCAATTGAACAATCTTATGGATGCAATCGAGTTTGTCCAGTTCCGCACAGCGGTATAGGAAAGGGCGTAACCGACGCCAATTAGGTGAATAACGAAAGCACTCCTCAACATACAGCTCGTATAGCGCTCCCTCGGGGAGCTCCATGCCGGACGTAATACGATCGAGTTGTTGCATTGATATTGGCCGAGTACCATTAATAATAGAACTAATCGTCCCAGAGTTGGTATTGGATATCTCAGCAAAGCGATTGATGGTCAACCCCTTAGTTCGAAGATAATCCTCTAATTGTGATCGTATCGTGGTTGTTGTATTCAAATGGAACAACCTCCAACAAGACCCCACACGGAATCCATATTATGGAATAATAATCAGTTCCAGTATTACTGTTCAATTCTTGCATGTCAACTCTCAAGCTTAATTTCTATAATTTTTCCATAATAAAAAACAAGCCCCGATATCTATCGATATCGAAGCTTGTCTATCTATCTCATGTACATATTCAGCTATAATGCCTGGTTGCTTGATCCTGATTATACAAGCATCCCATTGCGGCGGCGGTAGGCCCAATGGTTGGTTGGACCATGACCGTGGCCGATTCCCAGCTCATCCTCAATCGCAGCCTGGATGAAGGCTTTGGCATCCAGAATCGCCTGCGATGGAGAGATGCCCTTCGCCAGACCAGCCGTAATTGCAGCTGAGAAAGTACAGCCTGTTCCGTGTGTATGCGTGGTCGTTACCCTTTTGCCTATCAGCTCTGTGAAGGATGAGCCGTCATAGAACAGGTCCAGCACCTGGCTGCTCCCGCCCTCTTCATCATGGCCGCCCTTGATGACAATCATCTTCGGCCCGGACTGATGAATACGTCTCGCAGCCTCTCGGCGGTCCTCCATCGTCCGAATCTTCATATCCGCCAGCGCCTCCGCTTCCGGAATATTCGGCGTAACGACCATCGCTAGCGGCAGCAGCTCCTCCTTCAGCGCCTGGATCGCTTCCATCTGAAGCAGCTCCGCGCCTCCCTTGGCAATCATCACCGGATCAACGACCACCTTCTCCCAGCCAAAAGCTCTTATTTGCTCCGCTACCAGCCGTATAATCTCGGCACTGAACAGCATCCCGGTCTTCAGCGCATCGACCCCGATATCGGTGCCGACCGCATGAATTTGCTCTGCAGATGCTTCCGCCGGCAGCGGATAGACCCCTTGGACGCCGAGCGTATTCTGTACCGTAATGGCCGTGATGGCCGACATGCCATAGGCTCCCAGCTCCTGAAAAGTCTTAAGATCCGCCTGGATGCCGGCACCGCCTCCGCTGTCGGAGCCCGCAATCGTCAGCGCTTTATATACCCTGTGCTCATTCATCATGATGTTATTCCCCCCGTTGCCGCATAATCCTGCACCGTCGCATGCCCGGTCAGCGAGTCCGGTGCAAGCCGGTCCAGTTCATCCAGGAAGGCTGTCTGGAAGCTGCCCGGCCCCAGATCTGTCGTGCGTGCCCCCGCTCGGAAAGCCGCTGCCCCGTAGAAGGCCAGCCCAGCTGTACCGGCAAGCAGCACGTCCGGCTCCACCGCGGCAAAGGCGCCAAGCACCGAGGTCAATAGACAGCCTGCTCCCGTTATCTTAGTCAGTCTGGCATCTCCGCCACGAACCACCCGTAACGTGTCCCCATCTGTAATGACATCCTCCGCTCCGGTAATGGCCACGACGGTGTCCAGCTTGCGTGAAGCCCGAACTGCAAGCTCGGAATGGCCGCTGCTCGATTCGTCATCCCCTGCATCCACGCCGCGAATGCTCCGGCTCTCTCCGATCAGATGGGCGATTTCAGCCGCATTGCCTCTGACCAGCGCAACGTTGACCTCTTGCATAATTCGAAGCGACGACTCCGTACGGAAAGGGGTTGCCCCGGCGCCAACCGGGTCCAGCAAGACCGGTACGCCGTGAGCATTGGCGGATTGCCCAGCAATAATCATTGCATCGACCTGTTCACGGCTGAGCGTCCCAATGTTCAGCACGAGGGCACCGGCGATCTTGGCCATATCGGCCACTTCCTCCGGAGCATAAGCCATTACAGGCGAAGCGCCCAGCGCATAAAGGCCATTTGCCGTAAAATTCGTAACAACGACGTTGGTCATGTTATGAACGAGCGGCTTCTCATTTCGCACCTTAGTGAGAAGTCCAGAAAGCTTTTGTTCCAACAGACTCATATCATCCTGCCTCCTACATACTCAGATCGGCTGTACAGGCCGGGAGATCGCTTCCGGCATCGGCACCGGCCACGCCTCCAGCTTATAAGCCATATCCCAGAACATATACTCCAGCTGGCAGCTGAGCATAAAATGCTCCTTCATCCGTCTGCGCTCATCCGCCGTTGCCGTTTCCGCCCAGGCATCCACCCTTTGACGAAATTTATCCGTGGCACCTCCCGCCCGGCTGCCGTAGAACTGAATCCATTCCTGGAACGGATGATTCTCATCCGGGTTCACTTGCTCCATCAGCCTGCGGCCGATTTCCAGGTACGTCCATGGGCATGGCAGCAGCACCGCCATAATCTCGCCCAAACTGCCCTCGTGCGCCACCGTCAGCATGTGACGGATATAGTGATGTGCGGAAGGCGCCAGCGGGTAACCCTGCAATTCCTCGTAACTGACGCCAGCGACCGTACAAAAATTATGATGCGGGTGAATCTCACTGTTCAGAATAAACGAGATCTGCTCGTTAAATGCCGCGATGTCCTCCCGGTTCGCACATTTGGAAATCGCGATGCCATAAATCCGCATATAGGCATTTAAATACTCGAAATCCTGCTTGACGTAATGGGTCAGCTGCTCCTTGCCCAGCTGTCCTTCGGCAATACCTCTGACAAAGGGATGTTGAAAAATAGCCTCAAAAATACCGTCCGCCTCGCGGCGAAGCTCCTCTGAAAAACGCATGTATACCCCACCTCCTGAAAAATAAAGAGCAGGGAGTCCCGTGATCACCGATTTTCGTGGACAACCAAAAAAGCCGCCCCGAAAACTGGAGCGGCTTCATCGCATAGGACCGACAACGTCAAGTGACGCTGCCATCCTGTATTATGAAGGCTCCACTTTCCTACGCTAGTACGAACTAGATCAGGTTCAAAGGGTCCAGGATATGCTCCTGTCTCAGCCGCTGACGGCTCCCCTAGTGGACTTCCTATTCTTTTGACTAATACTGTACAATAGGTTTTCTTCTGCTGTCAAACTTTCATTTGATGGCTACTGGTTTACCATTTGCCGACGCGGACTGACCGATTTCTTTTGCGACGACGAAGAATACCGAGCGGGTTCTTCTCCTTCTGTCTTTCTTCATACAGCTGCCGGACCCCGCGCATCAGCAGTTTGTATCTCATATCATCATTGTGGCTGAACTTTCTCATTTCTTCGAAATACTCTTTTGTCATGGACATCACCCTAATTACATAAGTCTATAGACCTAGGTTATAGGATGCTGCTATACAATTTCTTTACATGGGTGCCGATTCGTGTCCAAATGCAGGTCAAAGTGACGTCCGTCACAATTTTGTCATAAAGATACTCTTTACAAATAAAGGTTTTGACAATTAAAAAATGGAATATATATCATGTGCTTTATCCCAGAAGTTCGCATATCACAGCGGCGAATCGTGAGCAAGGTGCCGCACAGAAAGGAGATCGTCATGTTGAATAGCAATGAGGTCCACCCGCCGGAGTTGTTCACCGCAGCCTTTACACACAATCCTTATCCCGATTATAAAAAGCTGCGCCATGCGTTTCCGATCTACAAGGTTGTGTTCCCGAGCGGAGAGCCCGGATGGATCATCAGCAAGTACAACCATGCGGTTGAAGTGCTGAAGGATTCGCGCTTTAGCAAGGATATGGTCAAACGGTACGGGCCCGAGAGCCGCAGCGTGTTCACGAACAACATGCTGTTCTCCGATCCGCCGGACCACCGCCGTCTGCGGGGGCTTGTGCAGAAAGCTTTTACTCCGAAAATGATTGCCGGCATGCGCAGCCACATCGAGGATATTGCCAACGATCTTCTGGACCAGGTGTCCGGACGCGAGCAGATGAACTTGATCGACGACTACGCCTTCCCGCTGCCGATTATTGTGATTAGCGAAATACTCGGGGTGCCGCTCGAGGACCGGGACAAATTCCGTACATGGTCCAACACCATCATCGGCTCCGGCAATGAAGACGCCG
The DNA here is from genome assembly GCF_002276395.1 of Paenibacillus sp. 7541. Taxonomy (NCBI): domain Bacteria; kingdom Bacillati; phylum Bacillota; class Bacilli; order Caryophanales; family Paenibacillaceae; genus Paenibacillus; species Paenibacillus sp. 7541. The sequence continues at coordinate 171,712 of NZ_NQLZ01000007.1, forward strand.
CGACTTTTCAGCAGCATGCCAAGGAATTTATCGACTATTTGCGCGATTGGTTCGCCCAGGTGCGGCAAAATCCCGGGAAGGATCTGATCAGCGAACTGCTGATGGCGGAAGAGGCCGGGGATCAGTTAACCGAGGAGGAGCTATATGGCGTGGTCACCCTGCTGATCATTGCGGGGCATGAAACGACCGTCAACCTGATCGGCAACGGCATGCTTGCTCTCATGGAGCATCCGGAGCAGAAGGAACTGCTTCTTCAACATCCGGAATACATTCATAACGCGATTGAGGAAATGCTCAGATACAATGGTCCTGTGGAATTCAGCACCTCCCGCTGGGCCAGCGAGGATATCGACTTTCATGGCCATTCGATAGCCAAAGGCGATCTCGTTATCGTCGCCCTCGACTCAGCCAATCGGGATGAGGAGCAGTTCGGCGATGCGGATGTGTTTGATATCACCAAGGAGAAGAGCCCGCATCTTGCCTTTGGCACCGGCATCCATCTGTGCTTGGGGGCGCCGCTGGCCCGCCTGGAAGGAGAGATTGCGATCCAGACTCTGCTCAGGCGGTACCCGCATATCGCGCTCGCCGCAAAGCCGGAAGAACTGGAATGGAGGCCTGGCATGATCGTGCGTGGCGTCAAGGAAATTCCGGTCACGCTCCGCTGACCGCTCGTCGCGGCGGCAATGCGGCGGCTCCAGGGCGTGGTGACGCAAAGCGGTCGCTGATCCGCACTTATGGCACAGCGCAAGGGCCCGACCGCCAATGAGGCAGTCTGACGCGCCCCGAGTCGAACCATATAGCCATCCGCCCACTCTTCCACCTGTGAAGGGATGGGCGGATTTTTTTGCATGCAACGACAAAAAAGCACACCCGCCCCGCCTGCTCCGGCAGAAAGGATGGGACGTGCTTCCATGCTTCGCCACATGAAGATTTGTACGATTGATCGTACAAATCCTATGCTAAATCCAGGGATGACAAGCCATTTGTACGATTGATCGTACAAATCACCTTAGCATCCCTATCCAACCTCCGATTTTGTGTGAGAAATCGTACAAAACGGTCCATTTTATCGCATAAATGCATCCCTTTGTATGACAAATGATACAAAAAACGCGAGGTTGTATGAGCAACCTCGAGACGAATACGAACTCCCACAAAATTTAATTCCTATACTGCCCTGCGACATTGTGAAATTGAATGCGAGAGCGTGAAAAAGCCGCCCCTGTCGGAGCGGCCGCCAGAATAACAGGACCCCCAAAATTACAACATCATATGTACGGATAACCGCTTTCGTTCGCGGGACATCTTGTCCATCATATTCAGAAAGTAAGCTCTTATGAAAGTCCCTGTCTATTCTAGTTGCCGGAGCCTTCGTTTCCCTGGCCAGCCGGCGCACCATCCGATGCCGCTACACCGTCCATGAATTCGGAAATCTGGCTGCTGTAGCGATTCAATGTTGCCGGAGATACTTCATGCTTCTTCGCCAGCTCGGATTTCGTTACCGGCAGCTCAAGCAGCGAGGTTGCCAAATGCTCGAGTGCAGCCGCGTATCCCCCTGGCTTGCGATAGCTTGGATTCACTTCCTTCGAGAAGTTGTTCCAGATCAGAAGCAGGCTGAACACCTTGAACAGCGTGTCCTCATCCTTGAGCTTGTAATCGCGGCAGATCTGCGGGAATACGCTTTCCGCAAGCTCGCGATGCTCATCAGCTTTCCAATCCAGCCATACCAGCTTATCATTCAGCATTTGCCATAGACGCTCAGCCTCTGGCTTCATGGCACTAGCCGGTTTCGAACCCGGGAACTGGATCACTTTACCGCGAACGGTATGGCGTTCCCTATGCTGATCCTTCTCCAGACAACATTTCTTGTACTTCTTCCCGCTTCCGCAGTGACATAAATCGTTTCTTCCTAGCTTTTTCATTTCCAGGCTCCTAATTAAAAGATGCTTTCCCTATTATAATAGAATTAATATGAAAATTGCACCACTCCGGGATATTGTTAAAATGTAATTTCCATCCAATTTAATGCTAGAATCTCGTTTTCGGCGGCGCAGACACCCAAAATAGTAACACAAAAACCCCATCCCCACAAACTGTAAAAGTTTCCCCCTTGTACCGCCACCCTCCCGTTAGCGGCAGTTCCGCTGTCTGTACCTGGAACCGAACGGGTACTTAAGTCCTTGAAAACGCGGCAGCTTTCTGGATTCTAGGCCTTTCGGGATACCGCCCCCCAACCCTCACGTCCTGTCCTCTTCCTGGACTTCTGTCCCTTCTTAGGCCTTAATGAATTCTACGCCTTTCTGGATTCCAGGCCTTTCTGGATACTGCGCCCCCCCTCACGTCCTGTATCTTCCTGGGCTTCTGTCACCTTCGCTGCAGTCGAGAATACACTGGCCATATACCTACAGCCCGAGGAGGGATCGTGAGCATGCCTGTGTTAGACCAGAAGCTTGGCGATGTGAATGGAGACCGGATTCTCGATCTTGTCTATCTGACCGGGGACTCTCAAGCAGACAGCCCTTTTTATGAAAATATTACGTTACACATCCGCGACGGACGGACTGGCCGGATTAGCACCATCCCGCTAAAACAAAATTCAGGATACAATCCGACGATCCAGTTGGCCGATTATACCGGAGATGGTGCCAGCGACATCCTTATCGTTATCGATTCCGGCGGCTCAGGCGGCTTCATCTATGCTTACGTCTTCTCGTATCTTAACAACCAGCCCCGCTTGCTGTTCGACTATGAATTATACAATCAAGCCCATGCTTACAGCATCAACTACGAGGACGGCTACAAGGTCAGAGCCACCAGCGCTACCCCCGCTTCCACGTACATCATCGACTTAACTTATAAAGGCGAGGCTTATTTATCTGAAATCTACACCCCGGACGGAAAGCTCAAGGAGCCGATTCAGGGCGATGTGAATCCGCTTGGCGGCCTGTACCCCGTTGATTTTGACCGGGACGGACGCTATGAGCTGATGGCGCTGCAGCGAATAACGGGGCGGTATAACGCCGACGGACTCGGCTATTTCATGAACGAGCTCAACTGGAATGGTTCTCACTTCTATCCCAGCCAGCAATGGGTATGGATTACTGGCTCAGACACAGGCACAAGCAACGCCTAACATGCCGATGCGCTCCCGGGAACGCGCACGTGATGAACGGACGGCAGTACGCTGATCTGGCGACGCCCATTCCGTGCCCCGGGAGCTTCGGCTGAGTGACCCCCTATAGACATCCCCCGGTGACATCACCCGGTCCGCCGCTCGAAAGCGCCTGACAGGCGCAGAACAAGCCTAATCGCTTCGACCCGACCTACGGCCGCTACGCTATCACCAGACGCACATAGGCGAACACGGGCGAGCATAAACCTACAGGAATGTCCGCCGGTCTTTTCCTAGAAAGGAATCTAATATTTAACTGAGGCCTCAAATCCGGTATACTATCAAAAAATGCCAGGAAAGGGGACAAGTTATGCTGGAACAAATTCTATACAATGAAATTCCGGTTCGCCATATCGAAAAGTCGGCGGCCTGGTTTCAAGAGGTGCTCGGCCTCAAGCTTGCGTGGCACATGCCGGAGGAAGCATTGGCCCAGCTTAATCTACCATCCGGACAGATGCTGTTTTTGGTAGAGACCGCTGACGACACTCAGGCCAACTTCACCAAGAACGGCGAGACACATAATGTGATCGGCTTTCAGACGCGGGATATCGAGAAGCTGTATGCTCATCTGAAGGAACACAACGTTACGGTGGAGAGCATCGTTGACGACGGCGTAGGCAACAAGTTCTTGAACTTCTTCGACCCGGACGGCAACAAATTCAACGTGCAGTGTGATGCCTGATAGGTTCCTTCTCCCTGCTAGCGATCCGTACTTATCCACATGAAAATTCACACCACCTTCAACATCTCGGTCCATACATAACAAGCCCGCTCCCGCTTGAAGTGCTCAAGCAGGAGCGGGCTCTTGTCTTATCTTGCATGGGGTCGACCGACCCCAACCATGCGGCGAAACAGCGTGCGCTGGAGAGCTGCCGCACGGGGCGAATATGTGTCTAAGGAAGCTTCACCAGCACTTCGTACTGCTGACCAGCCTCTACACCGGTGATGACGTTGCCCTCGATCAGGCTTCCGTTCACATAAACCTCCACATCGCTTACGCCAGCCTCACGCTTGAAATTCACCTTCAGCTCCGCACCGCGGAACAGGCGCGTGACGCTTGCCTCATGCCACGCCTCTGGAAGCTGCGGACGAACGCGCAATCCTTCCGGAGTGCCCTGCAGCCCGAACAGGCCGTCGATCAGGCAGCGGTACACCCATGGCACGGTTCCGGTGTTGAACAGATGGCTCGACCGTCCGGCTGTGCGCGGAAACTGTCTGTACGCACCGCGATAATAGTTCGGGATAAACACCGGCATCTGGCCGCGCTGCATAATATCATCCAGGTCCGGACCCGGAATCATTTTGCGCAGCAGACGATACGCATTCTCACGCTCGCCGACCAGATACAGCGCATAAATATAAAATGCCGCCGCATGGTTGTAGACCGCCCCGTTCTCCGCACTGCCCGGATGCTTCTGCGTGACCCGCCCAACGTCCTCGCGCATGGCGGTGAAGGAAGGCGCCAGCTTCTCCACGCCATAAGGACTTTCGAGCTGCTCGTGTACTGCCTGAATCAGCTTCTTGCGCTTGTCTTCGTCAGCGGCTCCGCTCATCAGCGCCCAGCCCTGCGGATTGATGTAAATGCGGCCTTCCTTGTCTGTGCTGATGCCGAACACAACATTGTCATCCGTAATTCCGCGCGCATACCAATTCCCATCCCACAGATAGCGGTTCGCGGTCTCATTCGTTTCATCCGCCGCTTGTCTGAACTCCCGGGCTGCCTGCGGATGTCCGCTCTGCTCGCATATGTCGGCCCATACCTTGAAGGCATACGCGGTCGCAATCGTGAGCCAGCCTGATACCCCTTTGCCCTTATAGCCAACCATATTCATCGGGTCACACCAGTCCCCCTGATTAATATAGTTGAGCCCGCGGTCATCCCGGTCGCGGATCAGCCAGTGCATGGCCAGGGTAATGTGCTCAAATACCGTCGCCAGCTCCTCGCTGTCCTTAAACGGCACTTTCTCTTCCAAAATGCTGTAATCATTCGTTTCGTCCAGATAAGTGCTCAGGCATACCGGCAGCCATACGCAGTGGTCGGTATGCGGAACCTGATTGATATATTTCAGCTCTGCATCCGGATGCAGAATGATGCCGTCCGGCATCGCGCCGCTTGCTTCCTGCTGCGACAGCGCCGTCAGAAAAGCGCCTCGGGCAATCGTTGGCTTGATATAGCTCATGCCCATGTTATCCTGCAGGTAATTTCGCGTCTGCGGGTCAGTCGTCAGCCGGTTCGTCACGCCGTGATAATACATCTGTCTTGGCAGCCAGTGGTTCACAAAATTGTCCAGCCAGCTGTCCGGAGTGCGAATCTGAATGCTGCCTTGGCCCTCGCCCACGTAGGCGGCGTATTCCGGCCCTGCCGCTTCGAAGCCGTCCAGACCATCGGCGTTCTGCTCTAGGAAATACGCCTTGCGTATCCCTTCAATCTCGGCCTCATTCCGGGCCGGGCCGAACAGGAAGCGGTACTGCTGCTGCTCGCCAGCAGCCATCTCCAGCCTGTACTGCATGGCGCATACCGGCGTTTCGTAGCGTGCATCTCCGCAAGGCAGCGTCTCTGCCGCAAGCGCAGACGGGGCGTGCAAACCTCCTTCGCCCTCAAACGCCTCTTGGTTCACCTCCCAGGAGACAGGCGGACGATCCGCGAGCAGATAGGTTTTGTCACTGAAATTTTTGATTTTGTCATAGTCCTGATACTTCTGATAAGGCGTTACGGAGGAGCAGACAATGCCCTGCAGCTCCTTCACGTACTCCCCGGACTGATTCATCCAGGACATATAGCCTACGGTAAAGTAAGGATACAGGCTGAGCTTGCGCGGCTTGGAGGACAAGTTGGTCACCTTGATCTTCCACAGCTCGATCACATCGGACTTCGGCAGGCTGAGCGTCATCTCCACCGCAATATCGTCACTGATCACCTTCCACCGAATATCATGCTTGCCCACCGCAAAGGTGTAGCTGTCCAGCTGCTTGCGGACCGGCTCATAAGGCGCAGAGAAGATGTTACCGCTTACTTCATCCTTGATATAAAGGAACCTCCCTGGATGATGCGCGTAATACGGCTGCTCCGGCTGCATGAAGGTCTTGGCCTCCAGATTGGGCGCATGCGAGTACTTCGCTGGCTCCGGCTGCATAAACTGGGCGACCGCATAGCCGCGGCAGTTCATATGTATCATCATGTTCTCATTCCATAGAAATCCCGATGCCTTCGGCATGCTGACAGGGCTGGTCAATTCATAATATTGCTGGTCTTCCGTTGCTCTGATCATCGCTTAACCTCGCTTTCAAAAGATAAAATCCCAACTTGTATACAACTAAACAAGTATACAAGTTTATCCTACCACATCTGATTTCAGAATTCATCTCTTCCTTTGCGAGAGACAGGCATAAGGCCCGCTCCCATCGGAACGGGCCCACGACAAATAGCGGGCTGCCCGGCATCACCGGCAGCCCGCTCCCTGATCTTTTTTTCACTGTAACGACTATCCTCTTGTTCACGCATGGGGTGACTATGTATAAAAGTGACCCGGCGGATGCCAATCCTGCGCGCGCCTTGCCGCACTCCTCAATGCTCAATAGGAGGAATCGGACCTGAAGAGGTTTGCGAAATATGCAGTTCAAGGTTGTCATCGATGGAAGCGTAGAAGATGTCTTCCTTCTGAATCCCTTTCGCTTGCAGCTGATCTTCCAGCCAAGCCTCGTCTTTATGGAGGTAGGACAATACTTTCTCCGAGACAGCCCCCTCAAGAATCAACGGGTAGGCTATGCCCTTCGGAGGCTCCGGCAGCCCCATATCCGCCAAGGTTACCGTCGCTTTCAGCGGCTTCTTGTATACCGACAATTTGCCGTTGGCTTCCAGTATGGCAAGCTCGACGTCATTCAGGTGGAAGATATCCTTCTCACGCAGCATCTGAAGGATGTTGTCTGTCGAATACCGAACTTTGCGCATGTTTTTCACAAGCAGGGTTCCGTCGGAAACAACCACGGTTGGCTCGAAGGTAATCCATTTGCCAAAGGTTCTGCTTTTGATAGCCCATACCGAGACCACTCGCTGCAGCAGCCCAATAAGGATAATGGCGACAGCCGTATGGATATGCTCAATCTTGGGATCGGCGATATCTGCGCCCACGACCGCACCCAAGGCGATGACAACCAGAAAATCAAACACCGGCAATTCACCAACCGACCGTTTGCCCATGAACAGCGCGATGGCCAGCAGCAAGGGGAAGATGGTTACAATTCGTCCTGAGACCAGAAGAAGCTCCTTCAATAATTCCAACACCACTCAACCTGCCTTCTCGGATAATACACAATCTGATACTACTCACTATTTCCAGTCAGGTTGCCGGATAAACTCCGAATAGCTGCTGCCGGGGGACCGCGGGCGGCGGTGCTTCCAATCACCGGTCATCTGGTGGCCGAAAAGCGCTCTGGCCTGCCTGATGTCCTCTAGACGCGTGGGAGCGCCCTTCCACGCCGTTGGCCGAAACGAGAACAAGGAAGGCACTCTTCACGAGCGCCTTCCTTCATCTTGTCTGCCCATCACGACGCGCTCGCTGTCCTCAAACGGAACCGTTATCGAGCATTAGCGGGCTTTATGCTTTATGCATTAATTGATTCACGGCGCTAAACAGCGCTTTTACCGACGAGGTCATAATGTCTACGTCAATGCCGCAGCCCCAGTACCGGGTGCCGTCCGGAGCGGTGATGCCGATATAGGAGACAGCCTGCGACTTCGAACCTGTTTCCAGGGCATGCTCGCTATAGATCAGATCGCTGTATTCAACGCCAAGGCCGTCTTGCAGCGCATGGCTGATCGCATCCAGTCTTCCGTTGCCGGCACCTTCGATTTCCTTCACCTCATCACCGGTCCGAATCGTGACAATGGTATGAAAATCATCCTGCTCGGCAGAGCGGTATTTGACAAACTCGACAGGGGCGCTGATGTTCACATATTCCCTGACGAAAATGTCGTAAATTTCATCCGGCATCAGCTCCTTTTGCTGCCGGTCCGATACGTTCTTCACGAAATAGCCGAAGCTTTCCCGCATCTTCGCCGGAAGATCCAGCCCGTACTTCAGCTGCAGCACATAGCCGATTCCGCCCTTGCCGGACTGACTGTTAATGCGGATAATATCGCCTTCATACTCCCTGCCGATGTCCTTCGGATCAATCAGCAGATAAGGAACCGACCAATGCTGCGGCTGCTGCTCCTCGCGCCATTTCATGCCCTTGGCGATGGCATCCTGGTGCGAACCGGAGAAGGCGGTGAAGACCAGCTCGCCTCCGTAAGGATGGCGTTCGCTTACCCGCATTTTGGTCAGGCGCTCATACACGGAGATGATCTTCGGGATGTTCTCGAAGTTCAGCTTCGGATCCACCCCGTGAGAGTACATGTTCAGCGCCAGCGTCACAATGTCAACATTCCCGGTTCTTTCCCCGTTCCCGAACAGCGTGCCTTCCACGCGCTGCGCGCCGGCCAGCATTCCGAGCTCCGCGTCCGCCACGCCTGTTCCTCTATCGTTATGCGGATGCAGCGACAGAATGACATGCTCCCGGAATTTCAGATGCTCGCTCATATACTCGATCTGGCTGGCGTAGACGTGAGGCATGGACATGGATACCGTCGCCGGAAGATTGATAATAACCGGATTGTCTGCTGTCGGCTGCCATACTTCCAGCACGCGGTTGCAGATTTCCAGTGCAAACTCAATTTCAGTGCCTGTAAAGCTCTCCGGCGAATACTGGAACTGGAAGTTCCCTTCCGTCTCCTCTGCGCACTGCTGCAGCAGCTTCGCACCATTCACGGCGATGTCGATGATTTCTTGCTTGGATTTGCGGAATACCTGCTCCCGCTGGGCCACAGAAGTCGAATTGTACAGATGGACTACCGCCTTCTTCGCCCCTTTCAGGGATTCAAAGGTTTTGCGAATAATATGCTCTCTGGACTGGGTAAGCACCTGAATCGTCACATCGTCCGGAATCAGTTGCTGCTCGATCAGCGTCCGCAGAAAGGCAAACTCCGTTTCCGATGCTGCGGGAAAGCCAACCTCGATCTCCTTGAAACCAATATCCACAAGCAACTGGAAGTATTCCAGCTTCTCCTCCAAGTTCATCGGAACGATCAAAGCCTGGTTGCCATCGCGCAGGTCGACGCTGCACCAAACCGGAGCCTCGGTAATATACTCCTTCTGGGTCCAGTTCAAGCTGGTTTTCGGCGGCATAAAATATCCTCTTGCGTACTTTTCAACATTGTTCATGGTTATCCTCCTCTTCATCGACTTGATGCGCTGATCCTCTAAAGACCAGACATGTAAAAAAAGCCTTCCATCTCCTGCAACAGAGACGAAAGACTTTGATATCTTACGCGGTACCACTCCGAATTCATGCCAAGCGGCATGCACTCTACGGATACGGGGCTGTCAACATCGACAAACCAGGCATCCTCCTGATGATAACGGTCAGGCTCCGGCTCCGCCTACTTGAACAAGGGGTCCAGAAGTACGGGATATCCGACTTATTGAACGCTTGCTTCTACGGTTCAGCGGGCAACTCCAAGGCGAGTTCCGATTCTCTCCACGGCTGTTTCGCACCATCCAACAGCTCTCTGATCGTTTGAAAAATCGTACTATTCCTTCTCAACGTATTTTCACTATTTGAAGCAATGTTATATTAGTAACACGTCTGTGTCAATCCTATTCTGAATTTTATTATTTCCGTCCCGCAATGAAAGCAAGTCTCCGGCTCCCATAGCCTCTACCCTTTAAACATCAGCCGGATCGCCACAAGGAACAGGCATACCGACAAGATCCGGACAATGATGAGCCCCGGGATCCTGGAGGCGAGCCTCGCCCCGATTTGTCCCCCTGCCAGCGCGCCAACCGCAAGCCAGATGAACGTGCCCCATAACACATGATCCAGCACGACATGGGAGATGGTGCCCACCAGCGAGGAGAGCAGGATTGAGAACATGGATGTTGCGGTCGCGATATGCGGCGGAAACGCCAGAAACAGAATCATGGTAGGCACCATCACCGAGCCGCCGCCAATGCCGAACAGGCTGGAGATAAAGCCGACAAAAAACGCCACCCCCGAGCCGAACCACAGATTGAACGCATAGCGATGCTCCAGGCCCGAGGCATCGATGAAGCTTCTGGTCACCGTCGGCCGGAGAAATCCACCCCGGCTCTCAGTAGGCTTAAAGTTGATCACGATGGCCATCAGCATGAGGAACAGCCCCAGCGCGATAAAAAAGACGCGGCTGTCCACAATACTCGTCGTCCAGGCTCCCAGCACGGAGCCCGGGATCATCGCCACCGAGAACGCCAGGCCACTCCGGTAATCAATTCGCTTTTGTCTGGCATATGCCCATGTGCTGGAGATCGCGCTGACGAACAGAACCGCCATCGACGTGCCCGAAATCTGGGACACCGGCATCGTATACATAAGCGCCAGCACCGGCACGATGATAAATCCGCCGCCAAGGCCGGCAATCGCCCCGCTCACCGCGGCCAGCATGCCGACCAGCACCAGCAATACTTGTTCCATATGTATGTCATCCCTTCCTTACAAACGATCTGTTATGATATAGCCCTCATCAAGACCGGCCTCCCGGAAGCCGGCCATATGCCGCTCCTGATACCTAATCGGGTGCGCAGCCCCGATGAGAATGATGTTTTGCATATCGGTGCGGCGATCCGACAGAAAAAAAGCCTTCGTATAAGCAAACACCGTTTGCAGCGTCGTATGGATTGCACGGATATAAGGATCCTTCGTCCCGCGTCCAATCAGGTTCATGATGACAGCCCCCTGATCATGCAGCTTCTCCGACGCCATCTTGAAAAACTCTGCCGAAACCAGATGCCGCGGTGTCCCTTCCTTCGTAAAAGCATCCACGATCATATAATCGAGCGTATCCGCCGCCTCCCACTCCAGCAGCTCGCGCCCGTCGCCTATCCTCACAGATTCAGCTTCACTTCCAAAATAGGTGCAGGCCAGCTCCGCCACGCGCGGGTCCACCTCGGCTGCCGTCATCCGGCGGCCGGCATAATGGCGGACAATCGTCCCGATGCCGTGCCCGATCAGGAATGCAGCCTCAAAATCCGGATGGTTCGCATCCATCAGATGAATGATCGCCCTTGGATACTCAAGAACGATCCGCGCCGGATCATCCAGATCCATCGCCCCCTGCACCGCCTGATCGGAGAACTCCAGCACACGGTACCGCCCCTTGACCCCATACAACTCCGCTGTATCATAGACCTTCAGTTCATGAACATCACTTATATCGTGTAATAAAATGCGCACTTTCGTTAATCCCCTTCAATTATCGCTCACTTACGCAGGAATGATTCTCCCAGCGGGACCGTTTGCTGTGGCCGGTCCACCCCATGCGGCCTTGCCGTTTGTTAATGCAGTAATCATATTGTACACCATTCCCGGGCCCGGGCATCGCCAAACCAACAAATTCATCCCGGCTGAACCGATAACAGCACCAGAAGGACCCCACTCCCGCACATCGCAGGAGCCGAGGTCCTTCCCGTTTGCCACTCAACATCCTCCAGGTATCTCACCTGGCACCGCTGAATCAGCCACTACAGCCGACTTCGATGAAACCTGCCGCCGCAATTGATCTCGGTTGAAGCAGCCGAGGGCGAGCCTTCCCGGCTTAAATCACTTCCAGCCCATCGTTGTCCGGCAGCGGCGGATGAGGCGCATGCGGCTCCGACTGATACCAGAAGCTGACGGACGCAATGTCATCCTGCAGCGGCAAGTACCGTCCGCCCGAGCGCCAGCCAAGCGCCTGGATGCTCACGCGCAGATCGGTCTCGAAGCGAATCGGGTCCATCACATGCCAGCGATACATGCCAAAGCGCTGCTGGCTACGGTACAAGCCGTCCGGCTTGATCAGCTGATGAAAGCCCAGATAGGCGGTGGAGTATGTGGCATACTCGCCCCTTGGCTGCTCGAAATTCCAGGCCCCGCCGAAATAATCCTCTGTGCCCGTACCACAGATTGTCGGAAACTCCCGGTCTCCATCCATGTAAAATTTAATCTCCCCTTCACCCCACCAGCCGCTGTTGTTCACCTGCCAGGCCAGATAAGTGCCGACATAATGTCCCTTGCCCCGGACGCCATCCAGCAGCACATGTACATCCTTGTAGCGAAGCGGGTTGCTTCTTCTCCACTGGGCATGAAAATAAGCTGCATCCTCGGGCACCGAGGTCAGCGTATAATCGATCTGATAATACAGCACGACCTCTCCAGGCATCCGGTTCTCCACCGTGATCAGCGCCTTTCGGCGAAACGGCATCACCCAGTAGCTGTTCATGCCGCCAGCCGGGTTCACCGCCACTGGCAAGGAGTCCACATTGCTGCGCTCACACCAGCCGTTACAGAAGAAATCCCCCAGCGGCGTCTCCACGCTCGGCTCGCTCTCCCCGTCCCAATACATCCGCACAATCAGATGCCGCCAGCACTCCGGCGCGCAGGTCAGCCAGATATGCTGAATGGCCCCGGGGCCGTCGATCTCCGCCATCGTGAACACCTCGCCCGCCGGGATCATGACCGATGGCGACACCTTCCAGCCTTGGCCCAGATCGCGCGCAGGTCCCGCACCTGTTCCTTCCGTGGCCATGCCGCCCTGCCCTTTCGCTCCCGTAAAATTTTCCGCGCTGATGGATCTTGTCTTGGCGGCTGACAGTCGATACAAATTGCCCAAGCCGACATCCAGTCCGTTAAATTTGCCCATGCTCATCGCTCTCCCTTGTGTTCATATCATGGTATTCGTCCTGCTTCATCTTCAGCGTTCCGTTTATTCACCAACGTGTACACCTTGGATTGTAGCGAAGACAGACGCCCCTATTCGATGTTAGGACTTGTGATTTGTTGTCCATTCTTGCTATTGTGGGATCATGAAACAAGCGACGGATTGAGTCTGTGACGGAATAATTGCATCCGATCTTGCGAATCAGGAGGAAACGATGAACCATCTGCCGATGCCGCCGACGATTCAGCGCCTGATGCGAAGCCTGTCCCCGAACGTTCGCAGAGCCTGGAACCACCGGGTAGACAGGATGCGCCTCGCGCCGAGAATCATTTTTGACTATGAGCTGCTGTACGTGGAGCGAGGGGAGCTTACGATCCGCGTGGAGAATGAGACATTCCTTGCCGAGCCGGGCGATATTCTGCTCTTCAAGCCGGGGCTGGAGCATGAATTTGTCATGTCCCGGGGGGAGTGCTGGATGCCCCATATTCATTTTGACGTGCTGGATTATGCGGATTACGAAGCGGTGCCGATTCATTTCAAAAGGCGCAGTGAGTGCAGCGAGGAGGAATTGGCCTGGCTCCGCCCGGACATTCTCGGCTCCGCCCTCGGCTGGCCGAATGTGATCCGCATTCCGAATCATGCCGAGGTGTTTCACACCCTGATGCAGATCATCCACGCCTACGAGCGGCGCGATCCCGATTATCCGCTGCTGCAGAAATCGCTGGTGCTCCGCATCCTCTATCTGATTCTGAAGGGGCTTCGGGCCGCCGACAACGCTCACCTGACGATGCACCAGCGGGCGATGGAGCGGGCGGTTACGTATATCATGGAGCATTATAACGCCACCATTCCGCTGGAAACCTTGTCCAAAATGGCCGTGTTGAGCGTGTTCCATTTCTCCCGCCTGTTCAAGCAGACATTCGGTGTAAGCCCGCATCGGTTTCAGATACGCTATCGTATGGAGAAAGCCAAAGAACTGATGATGTTTCATCACCATCTGTCCTTGTCTACGATCGCCGAGAAGGTTGGCTACAGCAATGTGCATTCGTTCAGCAAAGCCTTCAAGCAGGCCGAGGGCATGTCCCCTCGGCAATTTCTGAAGACGCACACCAGCCCTACGTGATCGCGATCGGACCAGGCTGGACAGATTACGACGGCATCGGATCACGCACGATGAGCGAGATCAAGAAAGAGGACACCCTGCGCAGCTTGCTGTGCCTGGTGTCCTCTTCTCCTCTTCGGGCTGGGGCCGCTCAAGAGCCCTTGTTCTTCCCTCTGCGCCCCGACATTCGCGGCGTCCCCTGCTGTATGTTCACAATTTGCTCCGCTGTGGCTTCATCCGTAATCAGCATGTTGATGTAACCGCCCTTCAGCGCCGCTATAATACAATCGATTTTATGAAGTCCGAATGCCATGCCTACCACCGTCTTCGTCTGCTTCAACTGCTCCAGCGGCAGGCCGATCACCTTCCGGTTGATCGGATGGCTGCTCACCTCGCCGCTGCGGGTGATGAACCGGGAATTGATGTCGGCAACCACCTCCAACGACTTCAGCTCGGCCAGCACCTGCTCGTTGAGGTAGCCGGATCTTTCCATCGTTGACATCGAATACGGGTTGCCGATCCCGACAAGCGCCACGTCGATATGCTCTCCCTCCTGCAATACCGAGGAGATGTTGGGCAGCTGAATGATCTGTTCCTTCAGCTCCTCTGTCTCCACGACGGCAGGCGCATACAGCGTTTCGCAGCTGACGCCGAGCTTCTTGGACAGCTCATACGCGATCTGGTTGGAGTGCATCTCATTGCGGGCATTCCCGGTGCCGCCGACAAGCGGAATGACCTTCACATTCTCCTTCTTCTCCAGCGGAAACTCCCGGACCATATGATAAAGCGTATTCCCCCATGACACCCCGACGCGGTCCCCGTTGCGGATCAGCTTCAGCACGAACTGGGCCGCTGCTTTTCCGACGGCGCTCGAGATCAGCTCCTTGTTCAGGTCCTTCGTCGGCACCACCAGCACTTGCGTCAGGCCGAAGAGCTGCTCCAGCTCCTTCTCCAGCTTGGATACCTCATGGTCATCATCGTGAATGACAATCTCCACAATCCCTTCGTCCCGAGCCCTTTGCAGCATCTTGGAAATGACGGGTCTGGACACGCCCAGCTGCGCAGCAATCTTCTCCTGCGTCCAGGATTCGTAATAGTACAGCCTGCATACCCTTACCATGTTTTTGCGTTCTTCTAGGTTCACAAGTCGTCCGCCCTTTTACATTCTTTGGTACAACTTCAAGTCGTTTTGCAATTACAACCCCCACTATAAAATGGCACTCCGGGCATAGTCAAGCGACGGGACTCCCCGCGTTCAGGCGTTTACACAAAATTGACAATAGCTTGACACAGCAATAACAGAGCCTACTTACAATTGTAACCGTGCAGAACAAATGTAACAACATTGGGTCATGAACAAGAGGTGTGAGCATGAATGTAAAAATTTTAGGCTATTGGGGAGGATACCCGTCGGCTGGCGGCGCCACCGCCGGCTATCTGGTTACGACGGAGGAAGGACAGATCCTGCTGGATTGCGGAAGCGGCGTGATGAGCAGGCTTCCGTATGAAACGAAGGTTGAACATTTGTCCGGTGTCATTTTATCGCATTTGCACTATGATCACATGGCGGATCTCGGCGTGCTTCAATACGCGGCAGCCGGCGCAATTCGCAACGGCCGAATGAACCACCGGCTGAAGCTGTACGCGCCAAGCGAGCCCGTCGATATGCACAGCAGGCTCTACGGCGAGCATACGGAGGTGCATACGATTGATCCGGCGACCACCATCAAGCTGGCCGGAGCCGAGATCGAATTCGTTCCGGTGCAGCACACGATTATGTGCTATGCCATCCGCATCACCTACCGGGGGAAGGTGCTGGTCTACTCCGGCGATACCTCCTACTGCGAATCCTTGATCGAGCTGGCCAGAGATGCGGATATTTTTCTGTGCGAGGCGACGATCTGCGAAGGAAGTGTGCATACATCAGGTCAAGGTCATATGGATGCCCAGCAGGCTGGGATGATCGCCGGCAAGGCGAATGTGAAACAGCTTGTCCTCGTTCACCTTCCGGGTGACGGCAACCTTGAATATATGCGCCAGGAGGCGAGCCGGGTGTTCCACGGTCCGGTAGCCATTCCCGAGCCGCTCAGCATGTACACCATTTAAGTGAATGTTAACGGAGGATTGATCGATGTATAAATTGCTTGCGCTGGATATGGACGGCACGCTGCTCAACCCGGACAAGATGATTACACCGCAGACGATGGCAGCGATCCGGCAGCTGATGCGGGCGGGCGTGAATGTCACCATTGCCTCCGGACGCTTCCCGGCCTCCGTCTGGCTGCACGCCCGGGAGGTCGGCATGAATTTCCCGCTCGTCGCGCTGAACGGAGCGGTGACGATTGATGCTGATACCGGTCACTTGCTGGAAGGCACTCCGCTTCTGCCAGAGGATGCGCTGACGCTGCTGGACCTGACGGAAACCGCCGGAGCCTACATTCATTTCTACGGCTTCAATGTGCTGTATGTGCGGGAGCTTAATGACATGAACCGGCGCTGGCCGCTCCACAATGTTGTCGTCAGGGCCAACCGGGAGCTGAACGAAGTGAATTACCGGGATCAGACGATGCTCATCCGCGTGGAGGACGTGGGCGGAGATTACCGGAAATTTATCTGCAGCACCGGTGATCCGATCTATAAAGCAGCGGTCATCTGCCGCGACCAAACGGCCCGTGAACAGCTGTACCAGGCGCTGGAGCAGCAGGGACGCTATCAGCTGTCCCGGACAGGCAGCCTGCGGTTTGATGTGAACGCGGCCGGGGTCACCAAGCGCGGCGCGCTGGAACGGCTATGTGCCGCCCATGACATTCCCGCGAGGGAGGTTGCCGCTGCCGGCGATTATGACAACGATCTCGACATGCTGCAGTGGGCCGGACTCGGCATTGCCATGGGCAATGCGGAGCCCCATGTGAAAGAACGGGCTGCGGTCGTCACCGGCAGCAACCGGGAAGACGGCGTAGCCGAGGCCATTCATCGCCATCTGCTGCTGAAAGCCACAAGCTGATGCCATGATTCATTTTTACACCTTATATACAAAAACGAACGAACCAAAGGAGAGATCATCTGTGAAACCATTAACGAAAAAAGCCATACTTCCCCTTCTGGCGGGCATGCTCTTATTCAGCGGCTGCGGCAATCCCCAGCCTGCTGCCACAACCGGACAAGACAGCGCCGAAACACCACCGGCCGCAACAACTGAAATTTCGGGCAATCTGTCGTTCTATACTTCACAGCCGGAAGAGGATGCAAGCAAGCTGGCTGCCGCATTCAATAAGCACTACCCGGATGTGAAGATTGATATTTTCCGCTCCGGTACCGAGGAGGTAACGGCGAAGATCCAGGCTGAGCGCCAAGCGGGCAAGGTTCAGGCCGATGTGCTGCTGCTTGCCGATGCGGTTACGTTTGAAGCGCTGAAGAAGGAAGACATGCTGCTCTCGTATAAATCGCCCGAGCTGAGCCACATTCCGGCTGAGCTGGCAGATCCGGACGGCATGTATGCCGGCACCAAGGTGATGGCTACCGTCCTGGCTACCAATACCCAGAAGGTATCGAGCACGCCGGATTCCTGGCAGGTGCTGACTGCGCCGGAAAGCAAAGACGCCAGCATTATGCCAAGCCCGCTGTACTCGGGCGCAGCCGCCTATAACATCGGCGTATTCAGCCGTACCGATGGCTATGGCTGGGATTTCCTGCAGCAGATGAAGGACAACGGCATGGCTGTCATTAAAGGAAACGGCGCTGTCATGCAGGCTGTTGCCAGCGGCGAGAAATCTTACGGGCTTGTTGTGGACTACATGGTTGCCCGCGAGAAAGCGAAGGGATCGCCGGTAGAATTAACGTACCCTAGCGAAGGCGTTCCGGTCATCACCGAGCCGATCGGCATCATGAAGGATGCTGCGAATGTACCGGCCGCCCAGGCGTTTGTCGATTTCGTATTGTCCGAAGAAGGACAGAAGCTGGCCGCAGAGATTGGCTATTCCCCGATTCGGGAAGGCATCGCGCCGCCGGAAGGACTTAAGGGAATCGCGGACATGAAGATTCTCTCTGCCGATCTGGCGCAGCTGACAGACGAGCGTGAAGCGGACAAGCAGCAGTTCATCCAGGTGTTTGGTGAGTAACAACATGGAACCGGCATGGATGGAAAATACAAACGCTAGCACGATCGCACTCCCAAAGACCGGAAAAGGGCGCAAGTCCCTTTCCGGTCACCGGAAGCTTCTGAACCTGAGGCTGCTCGCCAGACTGCTGGGCGCAGCGGCGGTACTGATCTTCTTTGTATATCCGATCCTGAAGCTGATTCTTCTCAGCTTCCAGGGAGAGCATGGCCTGACACTGGACCATTACGCCAACTTGCTGCAGCAGGACCGCTTCTGGTCCACCCTGCGGAACACGGCGGTGATCGTCATCGGCTCCACCGTCTTCTCCCTTGTGCTTGGCACCGCATTCGCCTGGATTGTCGCTTATACCGACATCCGCTACAAGGGGCTGCTGCATATGGCGGTATTGCTCTGCTTTATTCTTCCGTCCTATGTTCTGACCTTGTCCTGGTCCTCCTTCATGGGCGCACAGGGCTGGGTTGCCCAAGGGCTTCGGATGATTCATGCTGACCTAACGCCATGGAGCATGTACAGCATGGGCGGCATCATATTTGTGATGGGCATTCATCATTTTCCGCTGGTATATCTGTTCACACTGGACGTATTCCGCAAAATTCCGCGGGACCTGGAATGGGCCGCCCGCGCCGGGGGGGCCGGCAGGCTGAAAACGATCCGGCAAATTACGCTCCCGCTGGCGCTGCCGGGGCTTACCGCCGGAGGGCTGCTCGTCTTCCTGGCTTCCCTGGACAACTTCGGCATTCCGGCTTTCCTCGGATCGCCGGTGAACATCTCGGTGCTCAGCACCTTGATCTACGAGGAGATTATCGGCTTCGGGCCATCGGCCTTTGCCCGCGGCGCTTCCCTGTCCGTCATGCTCGGCGTGGCGGCGGTGATCGGCAGTCTGATCCAATGGATTCTGCTGCGCAAAAGCCACGCCTCCGACACCATCCAGCCAGACCATGCGCCCCGCTATGCGCTAGGCAAGATGCGCAAGCCGCTGTCGGCGGTGCTGTGGGGCTTCCTGCTGCTGGTCACGGTCGTGCCGCTGGCCTCGATGGTGTCCATGTCCCTCAAGCGGGCCTACGGGCTTGGCCTGACGCCTGCCAACTTCACGCTGGATAACTATCGCTACATTCTGTTCGAGAATGAGCGGGTATGGCAGGCGATCCAGAACAGCCTCGTGCTGTCTGGCGTGACGATGCTGGTCTGCCTCGTGCTCGGCTGCGGATTCGCCTATATGCGGGTGCGCAAGCCGACCCGCTTCAATAAAGCGGCAGAGCTTGCGACGGCCGTCCCTTACACCCTGCCTGGCATCGTGTTTGCCCTGTCCATGATTCTCGTCTGGATGGAGCCGATTCCGGGCTGGAATCCCGGCATTTACGGATCGATGACGATTCTGTTCATCGCCTATATATGCCGCTTCCTGATTCTGCAGATTCGTTCCGGCATCACCTCCTTCATGCAGCTCGACGCTTCGATGGAGGAAGCTGCCCGGGTCTCCGGCGCAGGCGCGTGGCGCAAATGGACCGCCATCCTGCTTCCGCTGCTGCTGCCCGGCATTCTGACCGGCGGGCTGCTGGTCTTCTTAACCGCGCTGACCGAGCTGACGGTATCGGCGCTGCTGTATGCCTCCGGCTCGCAGACGATTGGCGTCACCATATTCAGCTTCGAGCAGGCCGGCAACACGCTTTACTCGACCGCCTTGTCCAGCCTGATCGTCCTGCTGATTGGCATAGGCGGAGCGGGGCTGCTGCTCGTTCAGCGCTGGGCCGCGCGCAAGGGCTTTAAAGCTTAATGAACAATGAAGTGAACGGAGGGTGTCATCGATGAGTATAGAGATCAAGCATGTGAGTAAATCCTTCGGCAGCTTCGAGGCGTTGAAGGATATTCAATTAACGATTCAGGACGGGGAGTTTGTGGCCATACTCGGCCCGTCCGGCTGTGGCAAAACAACGCTGCTGCGCATTCTGGCCGGATTCGAGCAGCCCACCAGCGGCGAGGTTCGGATGGAGGGCCGTGTCGTGGCGGGCGAGCATACGCTGCTGCCGCCGGAGAAGCGGCGGATCGGGATGGTGTTCCAATCGTTCGCGCTCTGGCCGCATATGAATGTGACCGAGCACATCCGCTTCCCGATCCGGACCCATAAGGCCACCCCTGCCCATATTAAAAGTCAGGAAGAGGAGCGCATCCGGCAAATTCTGGAGCTGACCGGACTGTCCCATCTGGCTGCGCGGATGCCGCACGAGCTGTCCGGCGGTCAGAAGCAGCGGGTCGCGATTGCCCGGGCTCTGGCTCCCGAGCCTTCCCTGCTGCTGATGGATGAGCCGCTCAGCAGCCTCGACGCGATGCTGCGCATGGATATGCGCCGCGAAATCCAGCAGGTCCACCGCCGGACCCGTTCGGCCATCGTCTACGTCACCCATGATCAGGGGGAGGCGCTGGCCATGGCTGACCGGATCGTGGTGATGAAGGACGGCCGCATCGAACAGGCCGGAACGCCGCAGGACATTTATTTGCGGCCGGAGACCGAATTCGTCGCCAAGTTTGTATCCAAGTCCAATCTGGTGCAGGGCAGCTGGAGCGGCAACCTGTTCACGCCGGAAGGCAGCAACACCGCCTGGAACGGTGACGGGATTGCCGATTATTTCAAAGCGAGCGGTCTATATCCTGTGCGCCCCGATCAATTTCTGCTCCAGCCAGACGGCACGGAAGGCATTCCCGGTGAAGTCGTCAACGTCCAGTTCCAGGGCAAGGAGTTCCATTACGATATCCGCAGTGATGAACGGAACTGGGAGGTCATCTCCCCGGTGGCGCTGCGTCTGCATGAGAAGGTCCGGCTGAACCTGGCGGATAGCGCCGAGCCGCTGGGAGCGTGAATCTTGTGAAGAAACCGCAAGGAAAACTGGTCCTGTTCGACATCGACGGCACGCTGCTGGACCGACATAATCGGATTCCGGCCTCCGCCAAGCGCGCCATCTTCACCCTGAAGGAAGCCGGGCACACTGTGGCGCTTGCTTCCGGACGCTCCCCGTTCATGCTGGAGCATCTGCGGCGGGAGCTGGGGCTCCATTCCTACGTCAGCTTTAACGGGCAATATGTCGTACACGAACACCGGCTGATCTACAGCAACCCGATCGGGCCGGAGCTCGTTGCGCAGCTGGCCGCCTTCGCGTCAGAGCAGGAGCATCCGCTGGTGTACCTCGATGCGGAAGGGATGCGCTGCAATCAGCAGCATCACCCCTATGTCGAGCAGTGCATGCGCTCGCTGGATGTCCTCTATCCAGAATGCGATCCTCGGTACTATGAAGGCAGGCACATTTACCAGACGATGCTGTTCTGCACGGAGGAACATGAGGCGATGTTCCGACAGGCATTTCCGGACCTGCATTTTGTCCGCTGGCATCCCTGCTCGATGGATGTGCTGCCTGCGGGCGGATCGAAAGCGGCCGGCATTGAAAGGCTGATCGCCGAAACCGGGTTCAGGCCGGAGGATATTTACGCTTTTGGCGACAACTACAACGATATGGAGATGTTCCGGTTCGTCGGGTGCAGCATCGCGATGGGCAATGCGCCGAAGGCTGTCAAGAAGCTGGCCGCCTTCGTCACCTCCGAGGCGGAGCAGGACGGCATCTGGCATGGACTGCGATGGGCGGGACTCCTCTAGGCGTTCATGCCGTTATCCCCCCGTGCCGCGTGCCGCCCGCCGCACTGGACCGGAAACAGCCGGTTGATCACAGGCTGCACCCTAGCTGTCCCCCGAGCGCTGAATGCCACCATAAGCCGCAATATATAAAAGGACTTCATTCCCACCTGTACCGTGGAATTGAAGTCCTTTGTATATTCTACAGGAGCATCCAGCCGACGAGCCCGGCCAATATGCCGATCGCCACAACCGAGGATGCGGTGAATGCCAGCACCTTGCCTGGAAAATGCTTCGCCAGCATCAGCAGCGAAGGCAGACTGATCGCCGGCAGTGTCATCAGCAGGGCCGCTGCAGGACCAACGCCCATCCCCATGTCCATGAAGGATTGGATAATCGGTATTTCGGCAGCGGTCGGGATGACAAACAGCATGCCTGCAATGGCAAAGCCGATAATGGCCAGCAGACTGTTCGAGCCCGCCCCGTCCATCGCCGGGAACAGCCACGCGCGGAATGCGCCGAGCATCAGCACGACCAGCACATACGCCGGAATGACCGATATGAACATGCTCCACATCGCCTTGCCCCAGCGCACATACATCGGCTGCTCCGGCTCGTTGTCCTCCGGAAGCGCAGCCTGCACCTGCTGCGGCACGAGTTCATTCGGCGCAAAGCGGTTCGCCAGATAGCTGACCCCAAACGTAAGCAAGAGGCCAAACACCAGGCGCAGCAGCGTGAATTCCCAGGACAGCACAAATGTCATGAAGATCAGTGTTGCCGGGTTAATCGTCGGGTTGCCAATCCAGAAGGCCAGGCTTGCCCCTATCGACGCCTTCTTCTTGCGCAGCCCGACAGCGAGCGGAGCGGCGCAGCAGGAGCACATCATCCCGGGCAGGGAGGCCAGACCGCCGATAGCGGTGCTCTTGAAATTGGCTTTGCCGAGCATATCCAAAAGCCACTTGGAAGGCAGCAGCACCTGCACGAGCGAGCCGAGCAGTATACCGAGCACAGCCGCTTTCCAAACGGCTTTAAAATAAGCCGCCGCATATTCCCAGGCGGCGCTCCATGAAGGCGCCGGAATCGTATCGCCGGCACCGGTTAGTATCGACGAGCCGATCGAATGCGTGGTCGCAGACGTGATGGCTTTGCCATAATACGGCCACCATTTTACATACAACAAGCCAGCCGCAGTGATCACGATAAAGAGCAATGCAAACAGCAATGTCTTTCGATTGAAGTGACCGGACGGCTTGGTGGTTTCCACACTATGCATTTCCTTTCCCTCCGGTAAGAACAGTAGTAGATTGATAAGAACGGATAGTATTATATCACAAGCAAACGAGGTTTTTACTATTATTTATTGGAGGAGTATAATAGTGACTTGGGTAAGTGTATGCCCAGTTCCTATTGAAAGGAAGTTGTGATGATGTCACTTCAAAATCATATAAACAACGTCAAATTGACGTCTCTATCCTCCAAAGGCGGCTGCGGCTGCAAGATCGGACCTGCCGACCTGGCGCAGGTCATCCGGAGCCTTCCGCCTGCCGAGCCGAATCCGAACCTTCTGGTCGGCCTGGACACCAGCGATGACGCTGGGGTATACAAGCTCAACGATGAGATGGCCATGGTGCAGACGGTCGATTTCTTCACGCCAATCGTCGATGATCCGTATGCGTTCGGCCAGGTTGCTGCCGCCAATGCCATCAGCGATATCTATGCGATGGGAGGCACGCCGCTGACCGCACTCAACATTGTGGCCTTCCCGATCCATACGCTGGACAAAAGCATTCTGTCCGACATATTGCGAGGCGCGGGCGACAAGCTGAAGGAAGCTGGCGTCACGCTCGTTGGCGGACACTCCATTGACGACAAGGAGCCGAAATTTGGCCTGGCTGTGACCGGGCTCGTGCATCCGGACAAAGTGCGGACTAACGCCGGCGCGAAGCCGGGAGATCAGCTGATTCTGACCAAACCGATCGGGGTCGGCATTCTGACCACCTCCATCAAGAAGGATCAGCTCAGCGAGGAAGAGATTCAGCGCGTTACCACCGTCATGTCCACGCTGAACAAAACGGCGGCCGAGACGATGGCGTCCTATGACGTGCATGCCTGCACGGACGTTACGGGCTTCGGCCTGCTTGGACACGCCTCGGAGATGGCCAAGGGCAGCGGCAACGGCGTTGTCATTGAGCAGGCGCTCGTCCCTCTGCTGCCGCGTGTTCGCGAGCTGGCCGAGGCCGGATTTGTGCCGGGAGGAACGAAGAACAATTTCGCCCATCTCGAGGGATCGGTGACGTTCCCGGCTGATATGGATCCGCTGGATCAGTATATTTTGTGTGATGCCGTGACATCCGGGGGCCTGCTGATTGCCGTGGACGGCAGCCAGGCCGAGGCGCTGCTTGCCGATCTGCTAGCAGCGGGCGTCGAAGCGGCGCGCATCGGGGAAATTACAGCAGAGCATCCAGGGCACATCGTCGTCCGTTAAGGACTATTATAGAGGGAGCGATATCACTTGATTCACGACATCTCTGTTGAAGAACTGCTACAACTTCAGAAAGACAATAATCTGCTTCCGATTGACGTCAGATCGCCGTCCGAATATGCTGCTGCAACGATTCCGGGCAGCATCAACATCCCGATCTTCAACGACGAGGAGCGTGCCGAAATCGGCACCTTGTACAAGCAGGTGAACGTACAGGCGGCCAAGGAGCGCGGGCTTGAGATCGTGTCGGCCAAGCTGCCGGCATTTATCCGCGAGTTCGCGGCCATTCCGCAGCAGAAGGCGGTCTTCTGCTGGCGGGGAGGCATGCGCAGCAGAACGTCGGCCACCGTCCTCTCTTTAATGGGCATCAAGGCCTATCGGCTGACGGGCGGAATTCGGGCGTACCGCAAATGGGTCGTTGATCAGCTGGCCAGCTATGAGCTCCAGGCCCCTGCTATCGTCCTGAATGGCCATACCGGATCAGGCAAGACGGAAATCCTGCGCCAGCTTCAGCAGGAGGGCTACCCTGTGCTTGATCTCGAGGGCATGGCGGGCCACCGCGGATCGGTGTTTGGTCACATTGGCTACGCGGCCCATAACCAGAAGACATTCGATGCCCTGCTGCTGCAGGAGCTGCTTCAGCATCAGCAGGCACCCTACATGCTGTTTGAAGCCGAAAGCCAGCGAATCGGGAAAGTGGCCTTGCCTGAATTTCTGTTGACCAAAAAAGAACAAGGCACTCATCTGTGGATCGACCTTCCGATGGAAGCGCGCATCCGTCACATCATCGAGGATTATAAGCCCGAGCAGCATGCTGAAGCGTGCATGGAGGCATTTCTGCGCATCAAGGAGCGGATTCATACCCCGATCGCGGCGGAGATCCAGCGTCATCTCGAGAGCAGCCAATATGAGGATGCCGTGGGCCTGCTGCTGCAGTATTACTATGATCCCCGCTATGAGCATACCGCGAGCCACTATGACGGTGACAAGCGCATCATGATCCAGGCGAACTCGGTCATGGAAGCCGCTGAGCGGGTCAAGGAATATCTTGCCGCACAACAGAACAGGTAAACAAGAAAGGCATGATCGCCAGCCTCCCCGAAGGGATGGCGGCGATCATGCCTTTTCTCACTTTTCTGCCTTTGCTCTATTCGTTACGGAAAATGAATGCTCCCGGTGTTATACCACAACGCATCATTCATCCCCGATTTGTGCAGATCGACAAGCAGGTTGGTCGCTGCGTTATAATCGACGCTCGGGCGGGACGACACGCCGGAATCCCACACATAGTTGTGAATCCAGCGAATGTTCGGCCACTCCAGCTCCCCGATGTTGTACCAGATCAGGCCCGTATTTTCGCTCGTATGCAGCTCGATGATCTTGTCTGTGCCAATAAAGGCAACCGCCGGATCCTTGCCATCCTGACCGCCCATGCTGCCGCTTGCGTTCCAGGTGATATTCCCGTTCTGGCCCCATGTGCCTGTCGTATAGTTCAGTCGTCCGCCGTCCCGATACACGACAACGATTCTGCCGTCCTGGAAGGCGACATCCGGACGCTCGCCATTCTGATTGTTGATCGTTCCACTGTTGCTCCACGTTATGCTGTAGTTCGACGTGTTGATGCGCCCGGTGTGATAGTGAAGCTTGCCGCCATTCAGGTACACAAGCACTGCCCGATCGCCGTCGATGGCGATGTGCGGCCAATCTCCCGACGTATGCGAGCCGCCGATGGCAATCCGCTCGTTGGTGATCCAGGTGATGGTCGAGTTCGGCTCCAGTCTGCCGATGTTGGCCCACAGCCCGGAACCGGTGCCGTCGGTTTTATTGACCTGGACCACGATCTGCTGGCCGCCCACATTCGTGACATCACTGTGAGGCTGAACGCCGTTTTTATTCTGACCGCCAGGATTGATGCGTTCGTTCGTCACCCACTGAATGTACCCGTCATCACGTACGGACCCGACGGAATACCACAGATTGTTGTTGAACAGTCCTTCGGCCTTGTGCACCTCTACGACGCGCCGGTCATCCGTTATGGACACCGATACGTCTACCCCATTCTGCGTGCCGCCCGGTTTCTCAACCCGGTGGTTGTAATCCCGGAGCGGAACGAGAAAGTGATTGAACAACTTCGTCATGGACTGGTAGGAATCGGTCGATACGAAATGGCGCGTACCGAGCTTGTGGTTCATGTAAGCGAACTGGGTCCAGCGCTGTGCCGCGTCCCCGTCGCCGTTCGGGAATTTGTAATGCCATGCGCCTTCATTGCCGTTCAGGCTGTAGAAGCGGAGCGTGTACCCTTTTTGCTCGGCCATGTACATCATGTCCTTCAAGCGCTGCTCTTCCTCTTGCGACCAGTTGCCCGGCATCAGCGTGTCAAAGCCGCTCTCGATATGCTTCCAGTGAACCGCATAGAACCGGTGATAGATGTCCGCAGCGTTCGGGAAATAATCAGCGACATTGCCATATCTGCTATGCGTTATGCTGTATACCTCGTCTTTAAAGGCCAGCAGCTTGCCCGTCCGTCCGGAAATGTAGTTGAAATACGCATTCTTCAGCGCGTCAGCGCCAGACAAGCACACGGTGATCGCACGCTCGGTGAAGCTGTTCGCACTGCCGATGTAGCCATGGCTCATATAAGACTCATAATGGGTGAAAATCGCCTGCAGCGAGTCAGCCACATCCTCGTAGTTCGGGCTGTTGGCCGTCTTCATGTCCAGGTTGACGATGATGCTTCTTCCGTCGCCGTGAATGCTGCCGCCTCGGGCAGCAATCTGCGCGGCCATATCTTCAAAGTATTGATACAGATGCCTCGTATTGGGCCAGGCAGCCGCATCATGCTTCACGTACAGCTTCACCTTGCCCTGCAAATAGTCAGGATACTGCGGCCCTTCGTAACGGGTGCGATTCGTGTCCACCATGATGTCCAGCTCAACGTTGTAGAACTTCATATCGAGCGCATCGCGGAATTTGCGGTCCGGATCGCTTTCATCATACGTATCGTGAAACGCTTTGTACGGATTGGCGTCAATGAATACCGAGCTTGCCGACGCGCTAGTTGTGATAAAAGGCAGCACTGCTGCTGCGCTTAATACCACCTTTAACAGTTTGCTTGTCCATGAATGCCGCGTGCCCATCATAACCACTCCTTAACCGGTATAAGATGATTATTTTCGTTCCCGGCGAATCCAGAAATTGAACACATCATTACGCAAGTAATCAAGCGAATACAGCACTTCCTTGTTCTGCTCGTCATAATGCAGCTGTTTCATCAAGATGACGGGCGTTTCTTCCTCTTTATCAATTTGCAGACGCTGCACGTACTTGTCTTTCTTCAAAGGAACTAGCAGCTCGGTGTCCGCCCTGGCAATCTGAATTTTGCACTTGTCCTCCAGGAAGCCGAACAGCGACCCGGAGAAATCAATCCGCTCAAAGGCGTCGCCCACCAGCTCCTTCGGCATAATATTGATCGAGTAAGCAACGGCATCGCCGTCCGCATAGCGAATGCGCTCCAGCTTGACTACCCCGCAGCCCTCTTCAATGTTCAGCGCCTCGGCCCACTCGGGGCTGCACTCCACTTCCCCGATCATCTCCTTGTTCTCCTCTTCCGTCAAACCTGCCAGCTTGATCATCGTCCCGATGCTCTGGAGAAATTCAAGCCGGCTCGGAATCATCGGAAGCGGCTTGATGACAAAGGTGCCCACGCCGTGCTTCACCAGCAGCTTGCCCTCCTGCTCAAGCAGCTTGATCGCCGTCCGGAGCGTCTCGCGGCTGACGCCGAAATATTTAGCCAGCTCATATTCCGAAGGAAGCTTCTGGCCGACCTTCCACAGCTTGCTGTCGATCATCTTTCCGATTTCCTGTTTGATATGTTGATAGGTGCCCAATGCTACAGCCTCCCGGTTCTGTTAGTATTCTTCCTGCTCAAGCAAGCCGGCTTGCAGCACATCGAAGATGCGAGGATTGCAACAGATTAATAGCCTGTGATTGTCCATATCCTTGTTCAGTACTATGGCCCCTGCTTCCTTCGCAATTAAAGCCCCTGCGCACATATCCCAATCGCTTAAATCGAATTCCCAATAGCCATCCAGGAACGAGGCAGCGACAAAGCACAGGTCCAGTGCGGCACTGCCGGTGCGCCGGATTCCCGACACCTTCCTGATCATCCGGTTGAAATAAGCGAGGTTCACGGTCGACTGGCTGTCTCCGGCAGGAAATCCGGTGGCCAGCAAGCTGTGCCTCAGCTCACATGTCTGTGACACCGCGATGCGTTCCCCATTCAGATAGGCGCCCCGTTCCCGAATCGCACTGAACTTCATCGCCATCCACGGCGCATAGACGATTCCGGCCTGCGTGATCCCTTTATATTGCAAAGCGACCGAGATAGAGGACATCGGAAAACCATGAATAAAATTGGTGGTCCCGTCAATCGGATCGATCACCCACAAATAGTCGCTCTGCTTGTCGATTAACCCACGCTCCTCGGTCAGGATGCTGTGATCGGGATATTTCTCACTGATGCGCTGGACCAGCATATCCTCAGACTTCAGATCCACATTGGTCACAAAGTCCATCTCATGCCCTTTGGTCGACACCTTCAGTTGCTGTTCTCGTTTCGTTTCTCGCTGGAAGGCGGCCACTTGCTCGCCCCATTCCTCCATGTCCTTCATCCATTGCTCCACATTCATGCCATCACATGTCCTCATTTGATTAATTACAATTCCCACTCCCCTGCTGCCAGCCGTCATACGGTCACTTCGCCAAACCCGACCATCCCAGAATCAACGACGCCCATCTTGCTCGCTGCCTCCGATGGACCGTTTAATATAGAACACGGTGAAAGCCAGGACCAGCGCAACCATGATAACGGATGCAGCCGCGCCGTAGCCTACCTGCAGATTAAACACGCCATGCCTGTATATATACTGGGTCACGGTCATCGTTGAATTGGCCGGCCCCCCGCCAGTCAGAATGTTCACTTTATCGAACAGGCGGAACGTATCAATCGTGCGAAGCAGGATCACCAGCAGCAGCGTCGGTATAATATTCGGAAGCGTAATATGCGTAAAAATATTCAGTTTGCCGGCGCCATCCACCCTGGCTGCCTCGTATTGCGACCGTGGTACGGCCTGGAGCGCAGCATACAGCAGCAGGAAAGCAAACGGCGTCCATTGCCAGATGTCAATGAACAGAATCGTTCGGAAAGCAAGATTCACGTCCATCAAAAAATTGAAAGGCCCTGCGCCGAACCAGCCGAGCAGATGATTAATAATGCCATTATGGTTGCTCAGCATCATCTGCCAGATCAGCGCCACCGTAACCGGCGGCAGCAGCGACGGGATCAGCAGCGATACGCGCAGCACTTTCGTGCCCCGTCTCATGCTCTCGACCAGCAGTGCAATCGCAAGTCCCAAGGCGGTTTCAATCGAAACCGCCAGTAGCATGAACTTGACAGTATTCCAGATAGCCTGAAGAAATAACTGATCCTGCAGGAGGCGCTTGTAGTTGGCAATCCCGATAAACTGTTTGGAATCACCCGCCAAGTAGTAGTGGTCGGTAAAGCTGCTTGAGACGGTATAGATGAACGGAAAGACCGTCAATCCGATTAACAACAAGATTACGGGAGCCAGCATGGCCCATTGAAACCGCCGCCTGCTATACAAATTCATTCCGCTCCTTTATCGTCAAACCGCTATTATTGCATGATTTGATTAATCGCATGGTTAGCACTAGCAAGCGCGTCCTCGATCGATTTCGTTCCAGCAATAGCCGCTGACAGTTCAGCACCCAGTGCTTCTTCAACCAAAGACCATTTCGTCGTTCTCGGTCTGGCTACCGAGTTCTGCAGCGCTTCGAGCTGTACAGGGAAATGCTCAAACTTCGCGGACAATTCGCTGTCCAGATACACGCTCTTCCGTGTCGGCACACCGCCGTGCTGAGCCATTACCTTCTGGCTCTCGCTGCTTGTAATGAAGGTCAGGAATTTCGCTGCAAGCTCCTTGTTCTCGGAGTTGGCTGCTACGCCCATCATCCAGTTGCCAATCATACCGGTCGAAGCTTCTGCATCGCTCGCGGACGCCTTGGACGGAATTGGCGCGTAATTCGCGCTAGCCTTTCCTTCGCTAATGAACCATGACGGCCAGCCCAAAGCCATCGCTGCGCGTCCCTCGGATACCGAGCTTACAATATCGGTCTGCTCATAGTTCACGCCGGCTGCCAGCAGATTGATATACGTGTCCAGCGCTTTGCGCCCGGCCTCGGAGTCTAGCTGCGCATTCCAATTGTCGTCAAACACTTGTCCGCCATGTGCCCAGAAGATCGGCAGGAAATCGGAAACGATCGGGTTCCCCTGCTGTCCGCGGATGACATAGCCTGCTCCATCCCCCGAAGCATGAATGGTGTTCGCTGCATTCACCACTTCTTCCCAGGTTTGCGGAACGCTGAGGCTATGTTTGTCGAGCAGCTCTTTATTGTAGAAGAACAGCTGTACATTGCCTGCAAAAGGAAGAGCATACAGATCGCCGGTCTCATAAGGATGCTTGCCCAGCGCCAGCGAGGATTCCTCGAAATCTGCGTCAGCCTCTACACCCAGCTCGGACAGATTCGCAAAAATGCCTGCTTCGCCAAACTCCGGCATCCACGGGTCGTCAGCCATGATCAGATCATAAGCACCGTTCTTGCTTGTTGAATCCAGGGACACCTTCTGCTTCAGGTCCGCTGCTTCCAGACCGAGAATTTCGATTTGCGCATTATGTTCTTGTTCAAACGTTTCTTTCACCGCTTCCATCGCTGTTACGTGCGTCCCGCCCCTAGCGGCGATCACCAGCTTGGTCGGTTCATTGGCCGATGTGGAAGAGGATGACTGGCATCCTGCCATAATGCTAACTGCCGTCACTATGCTTACTAATGCAACCATACGTTTTTTCATTTCTCTCTTATCCTCCTATTCTTTCACTGCACCGGCCGTCAGGCCGTTCATTAAATGCTTCTGCATAAAAATCGCCGCCAGCAGCACCGGCATCATGGATATCAGCCCGCCGCCAGCAACCTTGCCCCACTCCGTCAATTCCTGCTCACTGTTGAGCGTCGCCAGCTTCAACGGGATCGTGAAGTCGCTGGGACGCTGAATGAAGATAACACTGTACAAATACTCATTCCATGAAGCCATAAAGGACAGAATCGAAATGGCGGCGATGCCCGGCACCACGAGCGGCAGCACCACCCGATAGTAGATCGTAAATTCGGATGCACCGTCCATCCTTGCGCTTTCCTCGATTTCCTCCGGAACATGGTAGAAGAACGCAATCATAAACCAGATGACAAAAGGCAAGTTCACCAGAATATGTGCCAGCACAATCGGCATTTTGGTGCTCAGAAGCCCCACATCGTTCATTAAGATGTATAAAGGCAGTGCAAATGTAATCTGTGGCAGCACTCTGACCAGCAAAATCCAGATCAACAGCGTTTTTTTGAGCGGTACCCGAAAGGATCGCCGTGCCAAGACATATGCGCAGGACAAGCCAAATGCGAGTACGATCAGCAAGGAGATGGCTGTAACGGTAAAGCTGTTGATTAACGCCCCTAAGTAATTTTCTTCTGTAAAAACACTGATCACATGCTCCCACGTAACAGAACGGGGGAATAGCGACACATCCGCAAACAAATCGGTCTGTGTGGCCACGATCACCATCCAGTAGATCGGAAACAAGGTCCAGATGAGAACTGTAATCAGTAGTCCGTATTTGGGACTGGCCTGCAACCTGTTCAAGTTATTCTCCTTTCACCGAAATTGTCTAGACGTCTATACCTCTACTGTAATTTTCAATTGTAATCTGGATGTTATCCGCATTTTAGGAGTTGGTTAATTTTATGAATAGATTCTGAGGAAACAGCGGGGATTTGTTAACAAATGAAAAAAGCCCTCCTGGGATCAGGAGAGCTTTAGGGGCAGAGGAAACGGTCGCGTGTGGGAGATAAGTAGCGATGGAGAGGGAGGAGGTGATCTAACAGAAATGGGATAGATCGGTTCGTTAAATCCATGCACTTGTCGCACTCGCATAGAGTGCGACGTGGTCCTGACCCTGGTTGTACTTGTACATCATATTTCGAGCCACGCACTCACGTAGAGTGCGACAAGAGATTACTTTGGAGTTGCAAATTAGGAGGGATATTTCAATCCACGCACTCACATATAGTGCGACCGTAAGCAAGGAGGCTAGAGGGAGATGAAGAACGATTTCAATCCACGCACTCACACAGAGTGCGACATCCCGTCATCCTCTTGGTCTGACATCTCCTGTGGAGAATTTCAATCCACGCACTCACACAGAGTGCGACATAAGACCGCTAAGGAAAAGTACGAATCCGAGCTATTTCAATCCACGCACTCACACAGAGTGCGACGCATAAATGGCGGCGGCCTTACGCGGGAGGGGAATATTTCAATCCACGCACTCACACAGAGTGCGACTTGGTACTTAAGCGCGGACGGCCCCGTCGTGGAATTTCAATCCACGCACTCACACAGAGTGCGACATCTTGATTAATCAATGAATAATTTGGTTAAATGTATTTCAATCCACGCACTCACACAGAGTGCGACTCGAAGAACGCGGTAAGTGCCAGCTGAACATCCGAATTTCAATCCACGCACTCACACAGAGTGCGACACGTAATGGCGAAGGCGATGACGTCATCCAATACATTTCAATCCACGCACTCACACAGAGTGCGACGCCTATGTAAATGGGGAAAAGATAACAGGTACGTATATTTCAATCCACGCACTCACACAGAGTGCGACATTCACACGCTCTATAGTGAGATAATCCTTGTATCCTATTTCAATCCACGCACTCACACAGAGTGCGACTTTGCTGGACAAGCATAAGGACACGGACGTGCTAATTTCAATCCACGCACTCACACAGAGTGCGACTTTCTACCGTTGTTTCCTCATCGTCAAAATAAGATTTCAATCCACGCACTCACACAGAGTGCGACAATACTGCTTCGTCGCTAACTTCCTCAACCGGGAATTTCAATCCACGCACTCACACAGAGTGCGACGAGAATCCGCCTGGGTTTGCGCCTGCGACTGCGGAATTTCAATCCACGCACTCACACAGAGTGCGACTAAGCCGCCTGGATCGCCTGAGGAAGGAGATATACATTTCAATCCACGCACTCACACAGAGTGCGACCGAGTCCGTGGAGACGATTAAGGGAGGAAAAAAGAATTTCAATCCACGCACTCACACAGAGTGCGACCCTCCTATTTAAAGAATTTTTTGTGAATGAACATATTTCAATCCACGCACTCACACAGAGTGCGACAGCCCGCCTGACAAGGCCTTGTGATTCATGGGTTTGGCGGGTCAAAAGTGCGAACCTCATTTCTAGATTACTATAAACACCCTGAATTTACCATGTAAATCGCGTTATCCCTTGTCTGACGCGGGGTGCGAACCTCCCTGGGATTTTATGTTCGCTTGGGGTTCGCACCAGGACCCCCTTGATCTAAAAAAGGTTATCCTCTTTAAACCGTGTTTCCACCGCCAAAAGGATAACCATCTTATTCAACCATCGGATGTTGTTCCTGGCTACGAATCTTGCGTCCGCCAGTCTATCGCCTTGTTATGAAATGTCCGTTTATCGCAAGCCGACAATACTCAAATTCTGATTCTTGAGGTAGGTGATAATTTCCGGAAGCGAATCTACTACTGCTTGAGACTCATGCAGAATAACGATCGAGCCCGAGGCTTTCATCTGCTTGATATAATCCACAATTTTGTCCTGATCACGTGTCAGCCAGTCCTCCGGATCTCGATTCCACATTACAATTTTCTTGCCAAGCTGTCCGCTAACGGATTCCGTCCGTTCATCTAACGCCCCGTAGGGAGGTCGAAACAGAATCGACGATTCGCCAATAATGTCCTCTAAGAACCTATCTGGTCCGGTCATCTCCTCCTTCAGCATCTCAAGACCCAGCCCTGGCAGCTTGGCGTGCGTCATCGAGTGGCTGCCAATGGAGTAGCCGCTTTCATGAATGGTGCGGACATAATCGGGATGTTTCTTCACATTCGTGCCGACGAAGAAGAAGGTCCCTCCCACCCCATACTCTTTCAAAATACTCATAATTTCAACCGAGTATTGAGATGGCCCATCATCAAAGGTCAAGGCTACGTAGCCTTCAGGAAGGCCGTAGGTAACCCCTTCCTCCAGTTCGACATAAGGCATCTGAGATACCGGCTCCTTGCTCTGCTTGCTGACGCTTGTGTTGAGAAGGGATTTTCCGTTCTCAGCCGGATTCCCCGCAGAGCTTACAGCGGCTTCTACTGTCACATCCGGTGTCAACACGGTCGTCTCGGCGAAGGCCGGATCCGTTGGAGCCGCCTGGTTCAGCACGTCTGCGCTTGAATCCGTGAAATTATGCGAATAATTAAAGGAGCTTAGCACCGTGATCAGAAAGACACTGACAACAGACATGCTGACCAGCTTGAGGGATTGTCTCAAACGGCGGGTACGCCGGAGTTGGCGTGGTCTGTTCTTTTCGCTGGAGACGTTCTCCTCCTTGTGCGGTTCCGAATCGATATGGACTCTCGACAAGAAGGATAGCGCGAGCAGCTCCTGAGGATGCTGTACTCTTTTTACCTCGTCCAGATTGCTCTTGAAGTCCGGCGAACAGCTGAAAGGATAACGCGTGCTCTCTTCGCGATACGTTCTTGTAACTTGTGCAATATCAGTCTCGTTCATTACGTCCCGTACGGTATGGCAGGAGAGGCGGTATTTATGCAGCCCATCCATTACCAGGACGGCCTTTAAACTCTGAACGGTCTCACGGTCGGCTTCCCATAGCCACTCCACCGTATCTGTGGAGAATTTGACTCGCAGATAGCCGGACTCCCCGCTATCGTTCTCCTCGACCGCCAGAAGCTCTATGACTTTTCCGTAGGAGTCTGACAAGACGGCGCCCCCCTTTCTCTAGTTGTATCTGGAACCCGGGGTGGTGTGCCCGCCCCGTTCAATGCCGGATGCTTTCCGGCACCGCGCCCGGTCTTTAATCCTAAGCCGGAAATGTCTTATTCATCGCTTGATTTCGGGGAGGTTGCCCCTTTTGGCGTGAAGGAGAAGGACATTTTCTCGGTAAAATCGGTAATGGTCTGCATGAGCTTGGCCTTCTCATCCACGATGTTCCGGTATTGCTCCGCATATTTCTGGTTCTCAATTTCCAGCGCTCTGATTTTGTCTTCGAGAGCATTGATTTTGAGCATGTTCTGATATTGGGTGTTCGTTGTCTCCTCTTGGAGCTTGTTGTACTTGGCAATTTCGGTCTCCAGTTGGCTGGACAGCTTCTCATAAGCCAGGTTAGAGGTAAGCTGATATTCCTTGTAATCCTCGAGAAGCTGATCATAGCTCATCTGCTTGTTGGTCAGGACATTTTCCAATTCGCGAATTTCCTTGCTCTTCTCCTGGATCAGCTGGTCTTTCTTGATCTGCTCGTGCTTGTAGCGGCTAATCGCTTCATTGGCAGCGGCCAGCTGCTCCTCCAGGCCCTTGTTCTTGTAAGTCAGCAGCTGCCGATCCTTGAGAATGTTCTCAATGGATACGATGACATCCAGGCTGATCTTGTCCTGATGGTCTTTGGAAAACACGCCGTTCCCCCCTTCGTCGGGAGTGTGCCCGGATTCAGCTGAAAGAGCAGGCTCTGCCTGGGTCTCCTCCGCCGCGACGCCCTCCTGGATAACCTCATCCTGCTTCTCAGGCTTCGAGAGAGCGTTCTTAAACCACACCATGCCTCGTTTATCCGTATCCCTGGCCAAAAATATCAACTCCTATATATTCCCATTAATTTAAGTATGTAATAGGCAAAAAAGACCCCTAACTATTATCATCGGTCAAAAGCCCTCCAAAACTTTACCCCATTTGGCCCAGGAATTAAAAAAATCAGGAAATATTCGATATTTTTTTACGTTTTTCTTGTCATCATCCTGGAATCGTTGAATATCTCAACTATGAAATTAGTCCTGTATATGTTCTCAAAGACACATTCGACGCTCCGCGTGCTCCACAATCTGTAGCACAATGCGTATACTTCAAGAAGGAATGATGATCTATGACGGAGAACACCACTTTAGGCAAGAGCTTACTGTGAATTTACAACAGAACTAGGAGGGAAGCATTTGGATTGTTTTGATTTTAGAAGACTTCATGACTACTATCCCATTACGCCAGTTATTGAGATTAAGGAAATAAGCACAGGGAATACCTCCAATGCAAGATTGGTGGTTACTATGGATAACAAATATATTGTGAGAAAGCTGAAAGATACGGAGCAAGCCATCACTGAATTCCGGATATCCACAGCGCTACAAGAGCACGCCATAACCCCGACGATCCTGCTAAGTAATGACAACCAGCCTTACATTAAAGATCAGGAAGCTGTATATAACCTGCAATTCTACGTCGAGCATCATAAGGTAAATAACAGCGATATCCATTTCTATAATCTAGGTAAAACAATCGCTCTATTTCATTCTGCAACCCAGAGCATTCCGGGCATCTATGAACAGAATGACCGGTTTGCTTTAGAACACATGTGGACGGAGCTCATCCAACTGGAAGAATTCGATAACATGGAATACAAACCGCAATTGCTAGCCTTATTTCAGCAGTGCACAACATACAATCATGATAACAACTGCTATATCCATGGAGACTTAGGAATATGGAATCTGCTATTTAATCATAACAAAATGTATATTATCGACTTTGGTGAAGTCAGAAAAGGGAACCATCATTTTGACATCAGTGCCGCGATTTCATCCGCTCTGGACTGGAATCAGGAGGATAAGATCATGGCTTCCTTAACTGATTTCAGAAACGGTTATAGCTCTATTTTTGAGCCATTTCATTGGAACGTTCTTAAAGAGAATTTCAACTTATGGTTTACAAGAGGTATGATGGCTCTATTGATCCATCACGGGATGAACGAGCGCACCCTTCAGTATGTAAATTTAACGTTGTCTAGAAAAAATCAACTGGATAGCATCATCGATGCCCATTTCCTTCAACAGCCGTAATTTTTTTAAAAAAAGAAAGCAGCTTTAGCCGGTAAGGTTACCGTACTAAAGCTGCACAGCTTCTCAGATCACTGTCCACTCATCTGTATGAGATGGACACCATTTATAGCTTGAATTGTTCAACAAGCTGCTGCATCTCCTCCGCCATCTCGGTCAGTGAGCTCGCCGATCCTTTAATTTCCTCCAGCGAAGCCAGCTGCTCCTCCGTCGAGGCAGAAACGGTCTGTGCTGCACCTGCTGTGGAATCGGCAACCTCGGCCACGTTCTGGAAAGTTAGCACAAACTGCTCTGTTCCGGCAGATATATCTGCGATTTTTCCGGTAATTTCGTTGATCTGGTCCGTAATGGAATGAACATAGCCCGTAATGTTTTTAAACGATTCCCCGGCATGGTTCACGACCTCAATTCCTTTATCTACTTCTGCTGTTCCGGCATTCATCGAATCAACAGCTTTCGTCGTCACCGACTGGATCGTCGTGATCATGTCGCGAATTTGTTCGGCAGATCGCGTGGATTGCTCCGCCAGCTTGCGCACTTCACTGGCCACCACCGCAAAGCCTTTGCCGCCTTCGCCTGCTCGTGCCGCCTCAATTGACGCATTCAATGCTAGCAGATTGGTCTGACCTGCGATATCCGTGATCACATCGACAATCTGACTGATCTCTTGGGAGAACCTTCCCAGCCCCTGAATACTTTCGGAGAGATCAGACACCGTATTCTTAATATCATGCATCTGCTCCACGGTGGTCG
Organism: Paenibacillus sp. 7541; assembly: GCF_002276395.1. NCBI lineage: Bacteria > Bacillati > Bacillota > Bacilli > Caryophanales > Paenibacillaceae > Paenibacillus > Paenibacillus sp. 7541. Next base: position 209,806 of record NZ_NQLZ01000007.1, read on the forward strand.
CAATCGCCTCGTTGCCTTCCTGAATCACGGTAACGGCACGGGCAGCTGTGGAAGAAGCTTCGGCTGCGCTAGAGGAAATGTGGCCAATCGACGCTGACATTTCACCAGCCATTCTGGAGCTTTCTTCTATACGGTGTGCCTGTCCTTCGATTTCAGCCGTCATCTCCTGAATGGATGCCGACACATGCTCGCTCGCCAGCGTGTTCTGCTCCGTACTTGCCGTTAATTGCTCGGATGAAGCCGCGAGTGTCAGTGACTTGTCCCGAATCTGCAAGGTCAGATGGCTCAAGTTCTTTCGCATATGATTAAAAGCCAGCGCCAGCGTGCCTAGCTCATCCCCGCGTTTCAGATCAATAGGATGGCTCAGGTCTCCCTGGCTCATTTTCTCAGCTGCCTGTACAAGAGCATGAATCGGTTTGGTCATACTTCGAATCATGAAAACAATCAGCAGGCCGCCTCCGGCAATCGCAACGAGAATAACAATTCCCATCGTGAACATAATCGGGTTGACTTCATTCGTCACCTCGGATTGCGCCATGCTGGCAACGATCTTCCACCCTGTCGTTCCATTCGTATGGAAGGCATATTTCAGCTCTTCCCCGTCAGCCTTATAGTTGAATCCGCCGGAGGTCGAGCGATTGATCTCCTCAAGAAACTCGCCGCTCAGCGGCTCACCTGCTTGCACCGTCGGATGGCTGATGATGTGGTTGTTCTGATCCAACAGGAAAATGTAACCCTTCTCTCCAATCTTAATATTTCCGATCAGTTCGGTTAAACTCTCCAGTTTAAGATTGACAGCTACAACGCCGCGCTCATCAGCTGTTGCCTTGGCGACAGTGACTACCACCTGCCCGGAAGATTGGGAGATGTAAGGGTCTGTGATGATGATCTGCCCCTGATTCTCCATAGCAGATTGATACCAAGGTCGCTGGCGCGGATCGTAATCCGGCGGGTTCTGGAATGTGGTTGGCGAGTTCATGAAATCGCCGGTACTCGTCCCTACATAGGTCTGCTCCACATCCTCTTTCGAGGATTGAATCCGGTCAAGCAGCTGTCTGATGTCGGGATCATGGTCGTCTTTAATGCGGCCAGCTGCGATCGCCTGAGATAAAAAGTCGATGTTCTCCATCTGTGCAGACATAAACTGGTCAATCGATTCCTCCGCCATCTGAACATTGTTCTGAGCCGTGTCGAGCAAGCGTGTGTCTATCATTCCTTTAACGCTTGTGTAGGTAGTGAAGGCGATCACCGAGCTTGGCACTAACAGAATGACTAAAAAAGACAGTATGAGCTTGTTGCCGTATCGGTTCCATTCCTTAAAAGAAAATTTTGTCCATTTCTTGTTGCGCAATCTAACCCCTCCGAAATCCATTTGTTGTTTTTTGCTACTCACTTGAGTTTTATCGGCAAAAACCGATCAATGGATTATAGATGATTGTTGCATAATGAAACAATTTTGGTGGCGGGGGAATTCCATTAACAGATGAGAAGTGGAAGTGTATGAATTCGGGAAGACAAAAAGCCCTCCGCTTGCTCTGGAGCGGAGGGACATTAGAAAAATCAATCGGCCCTGGGCAGGAGCCGATTGTTGTAATGGTGTGCGCCTCAGGAGATGGAAGGAGCGGAGTATGAATCCACGCATTCATAGGGAATCCGCACGCATCATGGTTATCTCCGCGGATACACTAGTGGAATTTCAATTGACGCACTCATAGAGTGCGTCAAGCACTGGCACAGTGGACACAATACGGATATATCTTTTCAATCCACGCACTCACATAGAGTGCGACGTTATCTGGGAGTAGGTATACGAGGGTGAAAGCTGCATTTCAATCCACGCACTCACATAGAGTGCGACCACCGCAAAGGCTCCTACGATTTCGCCATTATTATTTCAATCCACGCACTCACATAGAGTGCGACGCTCTAAATTCCAAATCAGCACAACTTACATGATGCATTTCAATCCACGCACTCACATAGAGTGCGACCATCGAGACAAAACCCATAACCTTGTCGTCCTCAAGTTTATTTCAATCCACGCACTCACATAGAGTGCGACCCGTGACGCGGAACATGAGGAATGGGACGTGGCCGATTTCAATCCACGCACTCACATAGAGTGCGACACAATTCCTTGCCCTTCATTGCCGGCTGTGCCTCTATTTCAATCCACGCACTCACATAGAGTGCGACTTATATACGAACTTATGTTCCTGTTTCAATCAGATTTCAATCCACGCACTCACATAGAGTGCGAGCCCGCCTTATAACCCCTTATGCAGCAACGCTTCATAAGAGCAATAGTGCGAACCTCTTTTTAAAGTACTATAAAATGAGCATATTTTCCACTTAAATCGCCGGGAGCCCTTGTGGGACGCGAGGTGCGAACCTCCCAGGGATTTCATGTTCGCTTGGGGTTCGCACCAGGCCTGCCGTTCATCTGTATTATGGTATAAACTGCTGTAATCTCATTCGATTTCATTTTATTTTACATCAATGACATCCATAATGAATTTCCCGGTTTGCTTTCTCGCCACATGCCCTTAATCCTTATAAGGATCGAATTCATCCGCTCCGGCCATGCACACACCGATTGGCTTCAATACATGCAGGACTTCGATGGTCTCTGCATGTGCATCCAGCACGTCCTGAAGCTTTCGATATACGTAAGGGCTCTCGTCTGTCCCCGCACCACGCAGTTCAACACCGAAATCCCGAACAGCCTTGTGCATTTGTTCTGTCGTAATTTGACCGCCGCTGCGCTTGCGAGTCTTCCAGTTCATTCGGCCTGCCGCCTGGGTGCGGCTCATGATCCGGCCAGCCCCATGAACGGTGCTGTAATAAGCCTCCCGGTTCTCTTCGCTATGCTTGCCTCTAACGATCACGGAGATATCCCCCATACTGCCGCCGATAAAACCAACCTGCCCCGGTGCTGACGGCGTTGCTCCCTTGCGGACGACCACCACTTCCTTGCCGCTGTGCTGCTCGATCCAGGCGAAGTTGTGATGATTATGCACTTCAAGATTCGCGTCCGTTCCCAGAATGTCCAGCACCTGCCGGATGACATAATCCCTGCCCGCATACGCGTAGCGCCCGGCCTGCTTCATCGCCCGGTAATACATGTCGCCCAGCTCGCTGCTCAGATCCAGTAGTACCGGCGGCTGATCCATCTTCTCGCCGGGAGCGTTCGCAAGAAACGGCCTGCCGGCGGCAAGGTTGATGAAGCCGCTCGCTGTCTTATGTCCGAACCCCCGGCTGCCAAAATGATTCGCCACCCAGACGCGGCCTGTCCCGACTTCTTCGAATATATCGACAAAATGGTTTCCGCTCCCCACCGTGCCAAGCTGGCTCTGTGCCAGGGCTTTCAGCTTGTCGTGTTCCTGCGTACCTATCGCCTTGTACACAGCCCAATCCGGATCATCGAAGAGCTCATGATCCACCCGTTCATGATTCACGCGGCCGATTCCGAAAGAGACCCTGCGGGATATCTCATCCATGATTATGTTCAACTTAGGCTTGATCTCATCGGCCAGCAGGCCGGTACGGACTGCCTTATTCCCGCATGCAATATCATAGCCTACCCCGGAAGGCGAGATCTGCCCGTCATACGCTATCACCCCTCCGATCGGCTGGCTGTAGCCTTTATGATGATCCGCCATCAGCAACGTCTGCACGACATTGCCGGTCTTCGCACACCTCTTGGCTTGGGCAAGCGCCCCTTCGTCAGGCGTCCCCCAGACACGGACACCGTCTATCTGTTGATATGCCATGTATCTTTCAGCTCCTACTCCTGCTCATCTTCTCTCATCCCCTGGCTAAAAAGGGCCACATCCTTTTATATATCATATTGCAGCGTCATCCGAACATAACGCAATAACAGACCGCCTCCATCCTGCCTCACGGCTCGAATGGAAAGCGGCCTGTTTCCACGAAATCCTAACGGAATTGCTTCACCAGATAGCCTTCTTCACGAATTTAAGATTTCAAGCTTGCCGGAAGCGGAACATAGTACAGTTTGCCGCCGGTCTGGATCAGCAGCTCGTCACGAATCGTGCGCGTGGTCTCAAGGAAATCTCCTGAACCAAGCTTGTAGGTGGCGACATCCTTGCCGGTTCTGATGTCCTTCAGCACCAGACGTCCATCCGCAAGCCCGATGACAACGACGTTCTCCAGAATATCAAACCGGCTTATTTTCGAAGGATATGACGTTACCTTATCTTTGCCGGTCTTCACATTCTTCAGAACTATTCGGCCATCAGCCAGACTCATCACGATCGTACTGTCTTTGCTGTCTGAGAGTTCCATCTGGGTGATGACAGCATCATATTCGTAAGTCTTCACAGCGGATGAATAGTTCGGTGCCTGATGCGGTACGACCGCCAGCTGCCCCCCGTTGTCCCGCGTATTCTGAGTAAAGAAGTAATGATCAAACGCGGACGCCACCTTTTTTGCAGATTCCATTTCTACAAACGGCACCGGCTGGTACTCCAGCGTGTTTAACATTTTGCCAGTGGAATACTCAAGCACATCAATCGTGAGGGCATATCCATTATCAATGCCGTTATTATATCTCAGGATATGAAGCTCCGGACCCGTCTGCAGCAGGTCCTGGAAGTTGCCGTTGTAAGTCCATTTGATCTGCCCCGTATACGCGCTAATGGCGTGCAATTGGGTTGTCGTGATTGCGCCGCTAACGGTGGAGCTGGCCAACAGCAGGCCGTTCATCATTTCGATGTTATAGCTGGAATTTCCTTTACGCTCGGTTTTCCATTTCAACTTGCCGGTCTTGGTGTCATAAGCGGTCAAGCCATAAGCATCGCTAAGGATCAGCATACCGCTATAGTAGTCGATGCTACTCGGTTCATATCCCTTTCCGCTCTTTGGCGCGGCATATGCTTTTTTAACCCATGCGCTCTTGCCGGTCTTCGCGTTTACCTTATGGATGCGGCCTGACGTGTCCGTGAAATAGACATACCCCAAATTTGTTATAGGTGCAGATGATGGGGTGGATTTATAGCTCCACTTCGTCTTGCCTGTCTTCAAATTCGCCGCAGATAGCGAAGTGCCGGCATTATAATAGACAACACCTTTATCGAATGTATAGCCCATTTGAGGCTGGTCCAGACTTCCCAGATTTTTTTGCCATACCGGCTTCAGCGTCTTGGCACTGCTCTTCTGATGGGCCGCAGGCGCGGAAGTTTTGGCGTGGACTTCACTGTAAGGTATCGAAGTGGCAGACAACACTACGGCAGCCGCCAGAAGCACTGGGACCATTTTATTTCGATTTAATCGTTGTTTCATGAATGGTTAACCTCCTACATTGTGGAAATCTTCTTGCTCTCTCCTGTAAAAACGATCAGACACTGGAAAAGGTTGCAGGGCTACTATGAAAATAATTCCATAGTTCTATCCCTCTTGTCCATACGCAATCCCCTCTTGTGCCAGGTATCCCTAAGGCGGGCAAGCCAAACAACCCCTGCAGGCCGAGGCTGCAAGGGTATCTTCTGCTTCATCGTTGCTAGTCCGATGTTCCTATATCTTCACCCAGTTCAGGTAATTAGTTCTTCGGCAAAAGCGCTCAGCGTCTTCCGGCAGGCTGGGCCGGATTGCAGCTCAATGCTAATCTGTGGTTCCGCGTTCCTGTCTGCTGCCATATTACGCACAACCCACATCCCTTCATCCGCCGGTAGAAGGAACAGAATATTCTCGATCGCCATCTCGTTCCCTCTGCCCAATCTCAGGATGCTTACATTGTCCATTGTCCCGCCATTTGCCTGAAAATTCTGCTGCCACTTATCAATCAACTGCCTCTGATCGGGTGTAAGCGCGTCAGGTAGCAAAGAGGCAGAGACTTTCCCGGATGTGAGCCCGTTCCATATCGCCTCAGTGACCACCGCCTTAGATTCGGGTAATTTAGTGCCCGCAGCTGCCGGGTCTGCTCCATATAAGCGCACCAGCTCCTCTCCCCAATCCGCAGGCTCCGTCCAGGAGAGAAAATGCAGGACGTTGTTATCAGACAAGTGATATAAATACTTCTGACGAAGCTCATGAATCGTTAACGTTTGACTTGTTTTGCGTTCCTTAACACCTCTGAGCATATAACTGCTGTGCAGCAAATGTTGAATCATCTGCTCGATTTCAGGCGTGAATTTCACTTCTCCTTGCTCTTCATCCAGCTGCTCGATAAATCCTTTGGCCATTAAGCTATGCGTAGCAGCCTGGAACAGCAGCTCCCAGCTCTCCTCCGGCAAATCGCCATAATACGCCTTCATCAGTCCTGCTGCCGCTTCCTCCCCTTGATGAACGGCCAAAGCGTACCCGAGCTCTTCCAATGAGAATATATAGGTATGCTCGCTCATGTAAGCAATCCTCCAATTATGATCTATTTCGTATCTTTTCCGTTGCGGCTAATAAGTCCGCGCAGCTGCTTCATGACGGACTGAATTTCCGAATCGGTGATCAAGTAATACGTGTTTACTTTCCAGGTGTCTCTATTGGTCAAATGAAAAATCAGCTCAGGAAACTGCGGAACCAGCCATTTGCGAATGGAGGGCCCTTTATAGCTGACTCTGGATATTTCTGCCCATGACACGGTGCGCGTACCATCTGAAATGGAGTGATCATCGTAGGTCAGCACAGCCGTGCTGGAGCTCAGCGCTCTGGGGAGGCAGGCCACGAAATAACCTCCAAAGAACGGAATCCCGATGATGGCCGACGTGATGCAAAAAAACTTGCGAATCATGGAAGTATCCATAAAAAAAGCCGCGTACAGCAAAAACAGACATGCCAGCACAAACAGCAAGCTGCCAAGCGCCTTGCCCCAAGCTACCGACTTCCGATAAGAGATTGTGTTCATCATCTAGCGCCTTCCTGATTTTATTTAAACAGCCCGCTAACCCAGCGGACACCCTTCTCCGCAAATCCAGCTACAGCATCACCGGCAAAGGCCCCCAATGTGCCGCCTATATAGGAACCGACTGCAGCTCCAACCGGACCTGCAATCGCCGCACCGGCAGCCCCGCCGAGAACAGCTCCGCCATAGGTCACCGCTGTTTTCACCACGACGTTGGATGCGGCCACAGCAACCTCTTCGCCGTTAAGTTTGCCGTCACGGTGCTTGCTGACCAGCCCGGAGGCCTCGCCGATCACATTAAAGGTGGCATTAATCGGGAATATTTTCTTGGCGATCATGCCTGGGATTTTACTCGTTTTGATCCCGTATCTGCCCTTCTCTACCCCCGCGATAACCTGCCTTGTCCATTGCGGAAAGTTCTTGGCCTGGCTAAAGCCTAAACCAAAATTAAGACCGAGCTTGCTGGCTACCGCATCGAAGCCCTTCACGCCCTTCATGATCAGACCCGGGTTCACAATCTGCCGGTTAATGCTCCTGGCCAGATTTTTCAGGAATGTATTGTTTCCCTTTCCTTTGACCCACGGCGCATTATGGATCTTCGCCCGAGTCGGATCCCTCGGATCCACTCTGAATCGAACTGTATTGGACAGAACCAGAGAAGCTCCCACCGAGCTGTAGAGGAGCGTGCCCCACTTTTCCAGATTATCTCTCGTTCGAAGCGAGGTGTCTAACACGTTATGGGCGTGATCAAATGGATCGTCAGCCGCCCTGGCCTGCAAAGAAGCCTGCGTGGAATCCGCCTCTGTAAAACGGTGAACAATATTAGTTAATTCCGTGCTGACTGAACCCACTGCAGCCGTAAAATTATCCATTTGCTGGCGAGCCAGCTGGAAATTCTGATAAAATCGTTGTCTTGTCGTACCTTCCCATCCGCTTTCAAGGATTTGAATCTGTTGGGTAAGGTGACTGCAAATCTGCACCCCGATCTCCCTGGCCTGCGCGAATTGTTGGGATATTTCCATAAGTCTTTCCGGGGGGACCAATATTCTGCCCATGGCATTCACCTCAACAATATACAAATTAATGTAACTATTGTAGTTAAGGTTTTCATTGTTCACAAAAGGAACAAGTAGCAGAATACTCAAAAAATTTTATGGGCCCGTGGCACTACCTAACTTCTCCTAATGACGGAAAAAACAAGGACGTTCTGCTGCCTCGATACGAAAGGGACGCTCCCTGAACGACAAATCCCTCCAAAGCAGTGGCTTTGGAGGGTGTAGTGCTTCTATATTATAGAAGCGAAATAATGGGGCTTAATGATCACTAGAGTACGAATCCGCCTGATGTAGCCTTTTCTCGTAAGATCTCATAAACGTAATAGTATAAGCCTCCTGCTGGCAGGCATCATGGCAAATAATCGTATCCGCCACCGGAAGCATTGCATCTCCGCAGTCGCTTGCTTCCCCTATACAACCCTTTCAGTACGCCATATTTCTCCAGCGCTTGTATCATATAAACAGAACAACTAGGTTCAAAGCGGCAACGATTTCGGACTTCCACGGGCGCATAACGCTGATACACTTGTACGAGCCAAATGAGGATTGCTTTTGCTCGAGCGCCAGCATACAGTAACAAGCATATAAGCGTTGCAATACCCGCTAATCCCCCGGCATTCTGAGGTTGTACGGAATAGGTCCATTCATATAGGAACCAGAAGAGAAAAGCGCAGACTAATAGCGGAATAGCAATTTGAAAAAAAACACGTCTCCAAAGAATTACCGGAATCTGATGAACACGCGTGTAGTGAATGCTCCGCGGATCGCTTGAGTCTCCGCCTTCAGGAGAAACAAGAGCAGCTAACTCTTGCTCCGTTGGGAATGATTTAAAAATGGGTCCCGTGGATTGCGGCTTATTCATTTATACTTCTCTGTAAAAAATGAGCATGTAGTAATATGTAGTGATAGGTTGCTGTAAACAGCCGGGTTTTTCGGTCACTGCAATGGATTCCATAGAATGATAAGTCCAGCCCGCCTCAGCTTGGTCATTAATAATATCAGCGAATAAATTCATTGCCGCTTGTGTTTCTCCTTTGTTGATGTGGACGTTTTTCGGTCCGGGAACCGCCATGTACTCCTTCATGAATTTCATCCTCTCCATTAAATATCAACACTATGTAGAAATAATTATGCAGCAATTTGTCAGCATGCACGGGACATTATAACATCCTAACAAATACCAGTTAAATTATACCATGCCACCGAGCCATAAGTAGGATATATATTCTCTCGAAGTAGTACTATGGTAGTTTTTCAGGCGATTTTTATTTCGTGACTTCGTTAATGCTAATTTCAGGACAGTTCATCACGGACAACAACTCATCTAAGTCTGTCATTTCAAAAGGACAAACAACTCCCTGCACGTCTTTATGCAGCGCAATCTTGGCTAACGAGGCGGTCACTATAGCTGTTGTATGATAGTCAGAAAACGTAGATAAAGCTAAGGTTTTAACCCGCTCCTGGTTGCGGTTGCGATCCTTCCCCTTAACCTCAACCGTAAGATAAGCATCCTCACGTTCTTTAGGGTTATGCTGGACTGCCTTAGATAGCCATTTATGATTGATTTTATGTATTTTCTGAATCACACCCATCCTTTTCAGCATCGAGATCAGTTTATTGAAGCCGCTCCCATTCCAAGAGGTGTAATAATTTATAGGGGAGGCTGTTAATCGATTTCGGATTAGAATTTTCTCTGAGTGCTCGATGAGTCTTACCTCTTGTTCCTTGTTGTAATTTAAGAAATACATGGTTCTTTTTTGGGTAAAACCGGGTACGACCTTGTTAGGATAAACTACGGGTTGAGCAATGATCCTTAACATATCCAGAACGCCGGATATCCCGGCTTTGGCATTTTTATTTTGCAATAGGGCAACGTTAATCTCTTGAACCTCTTGAAAATCCGAAATCGCCTTTTGTATCATTAAGCCTGATAACCCGGGGAAGAAGCCAGACATCACAACCGAACCCACCTTGTGGTCTACCGCACTATGATGTAGCTCAATCACTTGCTGTACAAAGTCATAAAATGGGGTTACGTCAATGCACAGGATTTTATTATGAATGCACACTTTTTGGATATAAGGGGTTTTCTGCTTCAGTACAACCACTGCCACATCCACGTTCCTAAGGACTCGCTCCACGCGATCCTCATCATTCACATCTAAATATTGAAACTGAACATCGCCATGAAAGGAATCTGCCAGCCTTGTTCCTCTATCCGTCTTATAATCCGTAACGATGAGCTTGATTGGGTTGTTAAAAATTCTTAGCAATTCACCACATACCAATTTACCAAGAGCACCGGATGCTCCAACCACCATGATTGTTGTCATGATGACCCCTCCCTCCCAGATCCCTTGCTATCGCGCAATACACTCATTCAAACAACCGCTTATGTTTATCGAAAAATCGATAGAAGAATCGTACATTGTCCAGCTCAAACCATGCTGCCGTTTGCAAGGGCGTGGTATCCAGATTGTAAATTTTGGCGTTTAATGTACCTAGAACAAAGGGAGAATGCGTGGCAATAATGAATTGACTGTCAAAATAGCGTGCCAACTCATTGATCTGCTCGGCAAGCTTGATTTGGTTAGCAGGAGAAAGCGAGGTTTCCGGTTCATCCAATAAGTACAATTGTCCGGGCAGCAGGTATTCCTCAAAAAACTGCATCGAGGTCTCCCCATTTGAGTATTTTTCCTGGGAAAATTGAATGTCGTCCAGCTTCTTGGCAAACGCATAGGATGCTTCATATTCTTCAACCTGATCCTGGGATTTTCCTTTACTCCGCTGTTCATGCAACAACGCCTCCCGCAGCACGGAGGATTGCTGTATTTTCTTAATCTCATACATAATATCTTCTGACTTCAGATAGCGGCTTCCATCAGGAAGCTGCCTGATTTCTTGCTCCCGTTCATCCTGTCCGAACTGGCAGCTGCTCATCTCAAGAAACCGCTGAACATAGATACTGTGCCCATGACTGGACATCTTCTCAGCACCCTTAATATTCAACTTATTGGCTATGACATTGAGCAAAGTCGATTTGCCGCTGCCATTGTTGCCGTACAGCACCGTAATTCGATCAAACCAGAGCACCTCGCCAGCGATGTGCCTAAACACATGATCCGGATATATGTTGGGATTTCGATCTGTATAACTGGAAATCTTAAAACTCCTTAAATAAATCATACTTTCTCTCCTCCCCCGCCCAATAACTTCCATTCTATTGTACCAAAAAAAGACATGGCATTCTTAGAGCCGCACTAAGCATGAAAAAAAGAACAACGCAAAACTCGCGTCATTCTTCATTCACACATGTTTATTTGATTGCCTGTTAGCCTCGGGACCGGAGCACAATTTCAATGCACTCACATGGAGTACGCCGTAAAGCGAGTGGGCAGCTTGCCTGGGCGCCTATTTCAATCCACGCACTCCATAGAGTGCGACTGGCAAATTAAAACTCAGCACCACAGGTATTATAATTTCAATCCACGCACTCACATAGAGTGCGACGAGGAAGAGATGTGAGTGATTTGGGATCTAGATTATTTCAATCCACGCACTCACATAGAGTGCGACGTCTCGGTTAAAAATGAATTCTACCGACTCGTTATTTCAATCCACGCACTCACATAGAGTGCGACTAAAGCGTGAATGAGGTGATCTCATGACGACCGAGCAAATTTCAATCCACGCACTCACATAGAGTGCGACGACGTATAAAATCGTCTCGGGCGACTCGTTATGATTTCAATCCACGCACTCACATAGAGTGCGACGAAAACTTTATATTGTACGTCACAACAAACATCGAATTTCAATCCACGCACTCACATAGAGTGCGACGCTGAATGATTGATTATGACGTTAGGGTTAACGATTTCAATCCACGCACTCACATAGAGTGCGACTAATCGCTCTTGTAGACTGGTTTAGCTGCACTTTATTTCAATCCACGCACTCACATAGAGTGCGACAGGAAAAACATTGCTCTTTATAGAGTGGTGTTTGTATTTCAATCCACGCACTCACATAGAGTGCGACATATGTCTTATGTGACGCTCAATCCCAACGATAAGCATTTCAATCCACGCACTCACATAGAGTGCGACGGTGATCATCTTCGGTAACCCGAACTACCGTTACAGCATTTCAATCCACGCACTCACATAGAGTGCGACGGTACAGTAGTTAGGCCAAGAGTCTTAAACATAACCGATTTCAATCCACGCACTCACATAGAGTGCGACCAAAATCGATGAATAAAACGATCCAAGTAAAGGTATTTCAATCCACGCACTCACATAGAGTGCGACAGCCCGCCTAATACAGCCTTATGCAGCAAGGCTTCAGAAAGCCCAAAGTGCGAACCTCTTTTTAAAGTACTATAAATTGAGCATATTTTCCACTCAAATCGCCGAAAACCCTTGCAGGACGCCAGGTGCGAACCTCCCAGAGATTTTATGTGCGCTTGGGGTTCGCACTCAAGGCCCTTTTATTTGATCTTCCTGTTTCCATGGAAGTCCGTCACAAGCCCACCGCACCCCTTCACTGCGCTCCGGCACTGCTAATCTCGCAATCCCTTACCAGCCCAGGGGTAGCTGGACAAAGATCGCATCTGCAAGAAGACCCTCCCTCTATTTCCTTTATTGACTTCTATTACAAACATATAGAAAAATCACTGACAGCTACATCAGTGATTTTCAAGGCGGATCATTTATATACAAAACAGCGGCCCCCGAACGTCTCGTTCGAAGGCCGCCCAGGGTCCACTTCAGTGCTGCTACTCCCGCAGCAGCACTGTCTTTGTATCCGCATGCCAGTTCACCGTCGCACCCAGTCCCTCGGCGATAAAGCGGACCGGGACATAGATACGTCCATCCTTGATATACGGCGCAACGTCCATCTGAAGCGCTGTCTGATCATCCTGGGTCAGGTGAGCTTCGATGGAGCCGACCGACAAGGTGACAGCATCGCCACGAGGTCCGGACAAGGTTACCGTGTCCTGATCCACGAATTTCAGGCTATACTCCAGCGCCTCGGCAATCGCGCGCACCGGCAGCATGATTCGCCCCTTGTGCATCTCCGGAGCCGTGTCAAACACAATCTCCTTCTGATTATGGAGCACGCGAATATCCCCGCTGCCGGCCTCCCAGCCACTTGGCAGCTCATAGAACGATACCTTGCGGATCTTATTG
>NZ_NQLZ01000008.1:0-35996 GCF_002276395.1 Paenibacillus sp. 7541
CACAATCTCCTTCTGATTATGGAGCACGCGAATATCCCCGCTGCCGGCCTCCCAGCCACTTGGCAGCTCATAGAACGATACCTTGCGGATCTTATTGTTCAACGTATCGGCAATATAGAGATTGCCATCCCGATCTAGCGCAATGTCTGATGGCCTATATAATGCAGCCTGCTTTTCATATCCATTCGCACTCCCGTATTCCCCCGCGCTGCCAACGGCGGTGGTTACAAGCCCGTCCTTCAAATAGCGGATGGCGTGGTTCAGACTGTCTGCAATATAGAGTCCTCCGCCTTCATCAACTGCAAGACCGTACGGACTGAAGAACCTTGCTTCTTCCGCCGCGCCGTCGCGATATGCGCCTGAAACGTACATTTGTCCGGCCAGCAGCTCTCCGCCGCCTGCCACGGTAGTCACGATGTCCGTATGAAAATCGATGTATCGAATGCGTTGGTTGCCCGTATCACTCACATACAGATTGCCCTTGCTGTCGAGCGCCAGCCCGGAAGGCTCGTTAAACAGCGCCTCGGCAAGCGGGCCATCCCGATAATCTCCTGTCGCTTCGACAACGCCGTCGAACACTTCAACGATCCGCTCTGATAACGCATTGAGTGTCGTGACATTCCCGGCAGGGTCAACCTTACGGATGGCATGGTTCAGGGTATCGGCAACATAGACATTGCCCGCGGCATCAACCGCCACGTCGGACGGCGTGTGAAAAGAGGCCTCGCTCCCCTTCCCGTCCGCATCTCCCAGAACACCATTGCCCGCAATCGTTGTCACGTTGCCGTCAGGCGAAATTTTTCGAACAGCATGATTTCCCTGATCAGCAACATACACATTGCCCTTCCCATCCGATGCGAGGCCTATAGGACTTGAGAAGTAGCTTACCCCCGCCGCACCATCAGCATAAGCGCCCAACGGAAGGCGGTCTTCACCGGTCAGAACGGAGACCTCTGTTCCGGCATAAACGGCTGTATGGCCGTTCCGAACCGCACGAATCCGATGATTCTCTGTATCGGACACCAATAACGATCCGTCTGCCAGCACCAGAATCGCGCCGGGATGGCGGAACGCGGCTTCCGCCGCATTCCCGTTCCATTCGTTGTACTCCCCGCTGCCTGCAACATCCATCGTTTCAATCAGTGGTCTGCCCTCCGAATAAATCGCTCCATGAGCAGGAACAACCATTCCCAGGAACATAGCCGTCGTCAGCCCCCACATACTAATCGACTTCATCAATTTCATAATGAACTCCTTATTTATCATGGATTAAGTTCGTCCTCTTCGTTCGTCAGCATAACCTCGATTCCGTATCCGTTCTGCTTGAAGAAGCTCAAGCGGAAGATGTTAAGGATCGTGCTGGCCGACGGATCTACAATGGTGAACGGGATGATGACGAATCTGTCCTCAGCATGGAACGCAGCCCCTTGACTTGCTTCGAATATATACTCCATGAAGTCCACATCCTGGTAATACATCCCCTCATGGATGTACACGGATTCTGTTACCGTTGCCGGATCGAACTTATGAGGATTATAGTAGCGTACGTTATCGCCGATCAGCGGCTTTAGGCCACGGCCGTATTCGAATTCGAGCTCAGCCCTGTAAAACTCGGAATCTCCGGTGAACCGGTCAAGCGCGATGACCGCATTGAATTGTGTAGGAGAGACCTGCTCGATGAAGAAATACGCATAGCCGGGCAGTTCATGGAACGAAGACACCTCGATTACTTTGACACCCTCGCTTCCAGCTTGCTTCTCTGTGCCTTCGAAAACCGCCGTATACTTATGTGTGAAATCTGAGATCGGCTCCTCGATCAGCACATGAAAGACAACGCTCCCGTCCGCATTCAGCTCCTTGACTTCAAGCTCCCTGTCCCCCTCATACAGTGTAACCGTCCCCACAGCCGGGACTTGACCGTGCTTCGGAGATACTTGAACGGTAAACGGGATCGTCTCGCCAACGAGCGCTACTCGATGCGGTGCCGAAATGTCCAGGGTGGTTTCATCCTGCATGACGGTAATGGCAACAGGGAATGAAGTGTTGGACTGCGTCCGCGATGTCGCAGCTGTTACCGCTTCGATTTGACGGGCACCCACATTTAGCGTGAAGCTCTGCTCCGGTGTAATGACAGCCGAAGCTTCGCCATTCATTGTGGTCGCCGTGGCTAATACCTGTTTGGAACTCCGGTCCTGAAAAACAATATTCGTGCCATCTGGAACCGGCATGTTGGTTGACGTAATCACAGCATGGGCACTCACGACGAAGGATTGACCCGCATAAATCTCATACGTATCAACATCCATCGTTGTGGACGTTGCAAGTGGAGGCGGAACGGAAGGGCCCTGGCCAGGTGCGCCCCCGCTCCCCGGTCCTGCAGGTGCTGACGGTGCGGGCGTTACCGGTGGCGGCGATACTGGCGGTGTCGGTGTCTGTCGTGACACACGTTCTTCCTGCTGCCGCTTTTGCTGCTCAGCCTGCTGGACTCTCTGTTCCAGGCTGGCTCTTTGCTGCTCGCTTAACGTGGCCAAATATTTCTCCTGCGCCTCTTTCGCTTTTTGTTCTTGGGCCTCCTGATTGCGTCTGTTGATTTCTTCCTGCTTCTGCTTGATTTGCTCAAGGATCTGCTGCTGTTGCGCAATCTGCTGTTCGCGCAGACTCTCCTGAGCAGCGGCTTTCTCCTGTTGCCTTGCCTTCACTTCGTCCAGTTGTCTCTGGCGTTCCGCTACGCGATCTGAATCCAGCCCCACAGATGGATCAATAGGCGGAACAGGCCTATACACTTCGAAGTCAGAAAGAGAAGATGAATTTCTCAGAATATCTTCAATCTGCTGCTGGGATACTTTCCCCAGATCCTGAGCATTATTAATGATCCCTTGAATCAGGCGATCAAGGTTATCCCTAAATCGTTCCAGATCCGGGTCAAAGTCGGTCCCGTTCCCCACGTCTGAAGGGTTCTGCGCACCCTCTGTTATTGACTCCAGCATTTGTCTGTTTTCTTCTTGTATTTTGCTTAGTGAGGCAAGTATCTCCTCAACCACCTTGCTGGGAACAGAACTCATATACAAACCTAAGTCCACCGGGGTATAACCCGGAAGCGAACTAGCCATTTGTTCGACCTGCTGTGCAGGATACAGGACAATCCCGCCTAGATCGGGCGTTATTGGACTACCAGGAGCCCGGGAAGGCGGCGTGACGGCAACTCGTCCCGACAGAACAGCTACGTTGGAAATCCCTGTAATCGGATCAATGAAGACGGTGAAATTCGTTCCCCGCACGTTCATGTCCGATGTTGGCGTCTCCACCTGATAGGAGCTTCCTTCTCGATCCAGCGTCTGAACGCTGTTGAACATAGATCCCGACCATGTATGTATAGCGGTTTCCATATCGCCAGCATCGCTTACTCTTAACTTGGACAACGTTCCATTCCAATGCTCACCAAGCGTAATTTCATCCTCACGCCCAGCAACATTCAGCGTCAGGCTCGCGCCACCCTCAACACGAATCCGGTCCCCTTCATGAAAGGTCATTCCCTGATATACGCGAATCTCTTTGCTGCCCCCGGCCTTCTTTACATACACAGCCCCGACAACATCTTTAGCCAGTGCGTAGTGGCCGGAGGCACCGAAAGCTGTTCCTGCGAAATGGCCTAGCATAATGGTGAATATCATCAATAATGACAATCCGGATAACGCCAGTTGCTTCAATGCTTTCAATTTTATCTCCTCCTTAATCCTGAATCTCAACACCCCACCCCCTCACAAGAACTGCTTCGCTTATGGCCTTATAGGATGGATCCCTTGCAGCGCGATAATGTAATTCACCGTAACAAAAGGCTGTCTATTCTCATGAGGGGCATTGCCTCCATTTGGAGAAACCGCCTGCGGGCTCATAGATACCAGATTGGCGTCCGGATCCGCATAAGCCTCCGTTTGTCCCCGTGGAACGGATGCCCACACCGCCCCCTCAGGAGAGATCGTACTTCCCAATACAGCGACTTGAACAGCATGCTCATGCCTAGGCATTTGCTCTGGAAGCAAAGTAACCGTACTGGCCCCGCTCATCTCTCCCAAGATCCGTGGGGTAAGCCCCGGTCCGGCACCCGCATGCATCGCTGCTCTTCCTTGCAGATTAGGCAAGGCGAAGGTGTTAAAACCATCGCCACCGTATCGTGTACCCAGGATAGTGTACAGGGCGCGATGCTGAGCTACAGACAACAATTGTCCATTACAGAAAGCCCATCCCTTGGGCTCAAACCTCCCTGCAAAAATTCTAATCTCCCCAATAAACGGATCCATGTATCTTCTTCCTCCTTTTCCTCTCCCTGTCGTGACAACATCAGCTTCCTAGTCTCTTGATGGAAATATACCTTGTACGGCTATGCAATAATTTAGCGCGGTATAAGGCTGCATATTGGAATGAGCCTGCCCTTGACCTGCATTTGCAATCGCCTCAGTACTCATCTGTGTATTATTCGCGGATCCATATAGATGCTGCGTTTCATTGGCAGCCCATATCCTCCCATCCGCCTGCCTGTTATTCGCCCAGCTTGAAGAGGCCCTGACCGCATGATGATGCTGCGGCATTTCAGCCACAGTCAGAGCATGAGCTTCTTCTCCGCCCGTAACCCCCACAGCTCCCTGGCCGCCATGAACGGCTACTCTCCCTTGCAGATTAGGAAGAGCAAAGTTGGTCATCCCATTCCCTCCATAAGAAGGACCTATAAGGGCATACAAAGCTTGATATTGGTGAACCTGTAACAGCTGTCCATTACATGGAAGCCAGCCGTTCGGCACTTTACCGAAAGCAAATAATCTGATCTCCCCAATAAAAGGTTCCGCCATGATTTCTTCCTCCTCTTGTGTGGTTATTTCAACCATTCGCTCATTTCTAGTCTAGTTATGGATATATCCCCTCTGTCGCAATCATAAAGTGAACAGCCAGTGTAGGCATCATATTATTGTGAGGCTGGTTTCCTCCAGCCGACTCAAGCGCTCCTTGAACCATCGTCCCGCTAACCTCACCTTGAGCATATTGAGGGATACCCGCGGCCCACACATGCCCGGTTGGACTTGCTTCTGTTCCTGGTGTGGAGGCTGCATTCACGATATGGGTATGTGGAGGCAAATGATTAACCGTTAAGCTCGCAACTTCGCTGCCCCCTTTTTGTCCTAAAGCATAGTGGGTGCCCGCACTAGAAGTCCCGTAATGAATAGGCACTCTCCCTCTTAGGTCCGGCAATCCAAAAGTCGTCAGGCCATCCCCGCCGTATGTCGTGCCCAGCAGCGAAAAAAGCAGTTCGTAATCTTGAATATGCAAAAGCCGCCCGTCACATAATTCCCACCCCACCGGAGCAAAATCCCCTGCAAACATACGTATTTCTCCTATATATTGATCCATATGTATCCCCCCATTACGATTTGGATTTCACCTGGATTGACGGTACCCAGTGCATGCTGATATAGGCTTCATGCTCTAATACCTTCTCAAAACCGAGTTTCACATACCACTTGTAAGCCCTCATATTGTGTGATTGAACACTCAGGCCGAGCGGCATTCTTCTCACCCTGGCTTCATGCTGTAATTTGACAACGACACTCGTCCCAATTCCGAGCCCTTGGAAATCCGGATGAATGATAAGATCGATCAACCGCAGTTCCCTGTCACCGCATACCGTTACCAGTTTGCCAACCGGCTGGCCTCTATAGTGGATCATTCTCCCTACCAGATTCGGATATTGCCACTGATAGGAGCGGCATTGAAAATCATACTGCATTCTCAGAAAGGTCTTCTTCTCCTGCTCCGTCCAGTTCCATAACGCCATCTCCGGCTCCCTGGATTTCTCATACAATAGATAGAAGAATTCTTCCTGCTCCAACCTGGCATGAACCGGCTTTAATGATACCCATCTGTGGATCGTTGTCTCCATATAGCCCTCCTTGCATAAAAAGAGTGTCGAACAGCTTAAAGACTTGCTGTCATAAAAACGTTCGACACTCTGTCTCTGACTTTACCAGGCAATGGTCATGCGAAGCCGGTCAAACATGACTGCAAGGTGAGCTCGGGTCAGAGATTCACCCGGCGGAATCTGAAAAGGCTCCCCTTCCATCCATCCCAGCTTCAGACCCAGAGCCAGTGCATTGCGAGACCATAACTTAACCTCCGATGCATAGGAATAATCCTGCAGTATGCGCTCCACTTCCTGTTCAGACAAGTCAACATCGCTTCCCGCAATAGACAAGGCGCGTGCGAGAATAACGCTGGCCTCCGCCAGGCTGATGTCCTGCCGGGGCTTAAACGTATGGTCCCCGTAACCCTGGACCAGTCCAAGCTCGGACGCAGCCTGCAGTGCAGACGCATACCATACGTTATCCGCCACATCGTCATACACGGTTTCCTGACGGTCCGTCCATAACCCCAATCCTCTTGCCAGAATGGCCGTGTATTCCGCTCGATTCACAGGATCGTCCGGAGCAAAATGTTTATCATCTCTCCCGTTCAGAATGAGCTGCGAAGCCAGCCGCTCCACTGCCTCCTGTGCCCAGTGTCCATCCATATCCTGGAATGACACTCCAGCCGTCTGAATAATGGCTATGTTGCCAGGCCGCATGCTCGTCACACGAAGATAGCGTCCATCCCCATTCTCCATTACCTTGGTAGGGAGCGGCAGCAGAGAACCATCCTCCAGAATGAGAACCGCCACAGCGGAACCATCCCCCGTGTAAGGAACAGAAATGAGCCCCGGAACATGCCCGGAAAATCGGTTGATCGAATATGTCTGCTCATCGTGAACAAGGTACATCTGCAGGTTCAGGACAGGGTTCACAATAGTCGAGCCTGTCTGACGAGCAGCATTCTGTACCCTTCTTTGCGCCTCTGCAGAGCCCTGCTCGACTTTCAGTACCAGCTTGACCTCCTGCTCTTGCAGCCCGTGCAGCTTCTTCACTCCGTTCAGATCAAGAGACTGAACAGGCAACCGATACACTGCTCCTGCGGTGACAACCTCCAGATCCAGCTTGTTGCTGCTTAACTGATTAAAGTGCGTCTTCGGCAGCTCCGTCTGCAGCGTATCAGCCTGACCCGTAAGGACCAACCGCAACGCATTCTCCAGCTTATCCAGCCCTTCCAGCGGAAGACGGTCTTCGAAAGTGACCCGGGTAACTTGCTGTCCGTTGATCACTACGTTCTGCGCCTGAACTGCTTCTGTCACCACGCCCTCGACATGCACCCGCACCCCTTCCTCATTCTGTCCGGGAGGAGGAGAAGGATTAGGCGATGGTCCTGGTGAAGGAGACGGTGTTGGACCCGGAACGGGCCCCGGATTTGGTCCAGGGTTTGGTCCTGGGTTCGGCCCGGGATTCGGTCCTGGACCTGGCCCTGGGTTCGGCTCCGGCACATACGGAGCAATATGAATCTCTACCGTCGCCTCTTCAGAGTACAGTTCACCGTCATACGCCCGGTATGTAAAAGTAACTGTACCGTGCTCCCCGCTGTCAGAGACATATTCAAAGCTGCCCGTCTGCGAATCAAAGCTTCTGATCTCGCCTTGATCTGGCTGCTTCACGATCTCAAAGCTCAGGTCATCCTGATCATTATCCACATCCGTCGCCCGCAGTTGACCTTCAAGGACACGGCCTGCGACCGTGTTGAAGCTCATCTTCTCGGCTACAGGTGCGTCATTGACCGGATCGACCTGGATGCTGATCGTCGCGAAAGTTCCGGCGTCTTCGTACTCGTTACCTGCCGTCCATGTCAGAGCGGCTGCTCCGTACCAGTCGGCGTCCGGCTCGAATACCAATCCTTTCGATTCGATCTCCGTCCACAGAATGCGATCACCTGCTGTTACACGCTGATGATCGAACCATAGCTCGCCGTTATCCGGCAGCGTACGGATATGAATCACGTATGGTTCGGTCCGATCCTCATTCTGATGTGCAAAATCTGCCCTGCTGAATGACAGCGGTGTATCTTCCATGCCGGATACGGTGCTGGACAAAGGCACGGGCACGGATTGGTAGATGAGACTGTCCGAAATCACCTGTGTATTCTCGTTTCCTGCCTCATCCTTGATTTGAATATAGATCGTCTTCTGCTGATTTCCATCGTTCGGAAACGTCCATGGCTTCACGATCTCAACCGGTCCTGTGCCGACCGGATATTCGGACCATTCATTGTCTGGACTGTCCCATGAAGCCAGGTCGTCGCTCAATCGTACAGACAGCTTGGAGGAGCCTCCGGTGTCCTCCGCCTGAATGGTAACAGACACCGCCAACAACGCAGAATATGCTGCTCCATCATTTAGGGTCACAACAGCTGTCGGCGCTGTTTTGTCGATCGTAAACCGGACCGTTGTCACATTGCCCGCACGGTCTGTCACCGTCAGCTTATGGCTGCCTTCGCCGCTCACCGTCGATCCGCTTGTGAATGCAGCCCCGTCCAGCCACGCCTCGACGGCATCGGATACGTCATACGTAATCACTTTATCCGCGTTATATAAGAAGCCGTCGCTGACGCCTTGCACCCATGGCGCTGTAGTGTCGATCGTGAACTGCAACCTCGTTTCGTTGCCCGCCTGATCCTTCACAATCAGCTCATAACTGCCTTCGCTGCTGACTGCCGTTCCGCTAGCGATCCGGCTCCCGTTCAAGGTCGCTTCGACCGCATCGGCCTCGTCATACGTAATGATCTTATCCGCGTTGTAATAGTAACCGTCCTCTACGCCCTTTACCCAAGGGGCTGTTTTGTCGATCCCAAAGTGCAGTCTTGTTTCATTGCCCGCACGGTCGGTTACGATCAACTCGTGATCGCCTTCATCACTCACCGTCGCGCCGCTGGAGAAAGACCGGCCATTCAACGTCGCTTCTGCCGCGTCAGCCGTGTCATACGTAATGACCCGATCGGTATTGTACAAGCCCCCGTCATCCACTCCGCTTACCCATGGCGCTGTTTTGTCGATGACAAAACGCACCGTTGTTTCATTGCCTGCATCGTCCCGAACGACCAGCTCGTAGCTGTCTTCGTCCCGTACGACGGTGCCGCTTGCAAAGGGATGACCGTTTAACACGGCGGTTCCTTTGTCAAACGTGATCGTGACATCCGTGTTGGAATGACTCCCGTCGGTTATGCCCGTGACGACCGGCAAGGTACGGTCCAGCTCAACGCTTGCGCTAAGGTCGGTCTCGTTATGCAAGCCGTCCCGCAGCTTGAGATACACGGTCTTCGGTCCATCCGTATCCTCGGCAAGCCTCCACACCCTGGACGCTGAGAAAGGCTCCCACGCATTCGCTGCCCATGTATTCGCATCGTTCGAGAGCTGCATTTCCATATTGCCAATACCAGCGCCATCATCGGCTGTTAATGTAAGCAATACCTGCGGGTCGTTGGTGTGCGTCCCCCCGCTGTTAATTGTGATGCTGCCGGTAGGCGCTGTCTGATCCAGCGCAATGCTGCTGTTGATCACGCGCTCATGACCCAGCTGATCCTTCAGCTTCATATACACCGTCTTGGCGCCATCGCCGGATGGCAGTGTCCAGGATGCCGTAGAGGAGAATGGCTCCGCTGCGCTCCAGGTCTGGCCATCATTAGACAGCTGCATCTCAATCCCGCCGATCCCGGCGCCATCATCGGCCGACAGCGTTAAGGTGACGGCTACGTCGCTCGTGTAGCGCTCGCCCCCGTTAATGACGACGCTTCCCGTAGGCGCCGTACGATCGACCACCACCGTATTGCTGGTGATTGTATCACTGAGATTGCCCGCTTTATCTTTCAGCCACATGTATACTTGCTGATCGCCATCCGCCGGATCGAATGTCCAGCTGGCTGTATTGGAGAATGGCACCCATGCTCCGCTTGCACAGATATTGTCCGAATGTGAGAAGCACATCTGATCGAGATGGTCATCAATTCCCGTAACAGCCAGGCTCACCGTGGAAGCACCGATATAATCGGTTCCTCCGATCGTCCTTCCCGGCGCGATGCGCACATCTCCCGTCGGGCTAGTCGTATCCAGAATGACCTCTTCGGAATATATCCCCGACAATGCGCCGTGGCTATCCCGGTACTGAACCATGATCCTCTTCACGCCATCTCCGCCCGGAACACTCCAGCGCTTCGTCTCCTGGAATAGCTCCCATTGATCCAGGTTCTGGCCCTCGTTATATACATTCATCTCAATCGGGTCCTGTTCCGGGTCCGAAGCGGACAATCTTAAATCCACTTCCGCTGCATGGGTATACCCATTGCCTTCGACTGACAGCGAACCCGTAGGAGGCGCGTTGACACCGTAGGTGATGACTAATTGCGGGCGATTCTCCGGCGTTCCATCTAGTTTAGAATAAAAGTACACTCTTCTTTCATGACTTGGAGCTGAACCCGGCTCAGGCCCTTCCGCCCCTCGGATCATAAAAGTCGCGGCCGGAGCTCCTCCGGACTGCAAACGATCCTGCACATAACTTGAAACATCAAAGTCGTAAACAACACGTGCCTGGCTTGTAACCGGGAAATGCCCAGTAATGGTTACATCCTGGCTCGGTATAGTTGGCGGACTGCTCCATCCGCTTTCGTTCGAGCCATAAATCTCGAAATAAGGATTATTAACCGGAGAGCTGGCACTTTCCTGAGTCAACCTCAGTTCGATCTTCTCAATCGTTCTGCGAGCATCGATACCGCTCAGATCGAATTGAAGCACGCTTAGCGAAACAATGGGGTCCCCACCCTCATACTCGTACCCTGCGATATTGATCGATTTGCCTAGGACCGTTCCCATATCCGGCTCATAGAATGATGGGTTTGGGTTCACACCCCAGTATTCGATCGTCCTGCTTTGCGCGACAACGATGCTTTGCGTCCTATTGGGGTTGGCGTCAGCTGTCCTTTCATATGCCGGGTATACCAGCATACAGGTCAATAGAAAAACTAGCGCAACCGATATATATCGCCTCATACTCTAACCTCCTTGATCCGGACTCATGCCGGCGCATATCGCAATCATTACCCTTCATCCTCGTTCAAAAGTCCCCATTTATCGCATTTATCAGCCAATTCCCTGCTTGATCGGCTCCAGTTGAATTTCTTCAAAATGCGGCCCACATGCTTTTTGACGGCGGCCAGGCTGACCTGCAATTGTTCTGCGATTTGCAGCTGCGTCTTGCCTTCGACCATCAGGCTCAGCAGTTCGCGGTCCCCTTTATTGAGCAAACTTCTCTTCTTCTCATATACAAGCTTCCTTAACCGGCTGCCGTATTTCGAAGTCGGATTGCTCATCGCCTCGTAGATCGTCTCGGGCAGCTTCTCGAAGTCGTATTTATACAAGTAGTCGTAGGCCCCGTTCATGAACGCTTCGTTAAAAATCTCATCATTATCATCCAATGTGCTAAGCATGATCACCTTCACATCAGGGTACTGAGTAGTAATATCCAGCGTGGCATCCACGCCGGTCAACTCGGTATCATCTAGAAGGATATCCATCACCACAACATCCGCAGGCTGATCCTGGAGCACGGAGAAACAAGCCTCAATTGAAGCCGCACAGGCATATAAATCGATTCGCTCATGCGCCTGAAAAAAGTGGCTGATTCCTTCCCTCCACTCAGGATCATCTTCCACATACAGAACTCGAATTTTACTCATTGTTTTCGCTACCCTTTTTATATTGGAATGTTAGCATAACGGTGGTTCCCGCGTTCGGAGCACTCTTAACCTCTGCTTTGCCTCGATGGGCTCCCATGACCTTCTTCACCTGATACATGCCCAGCCCGAAATGCTTGCCGCTCCGATGCTTGGTCGAGTAGAACGGTTCAAATATGTTCTGCAGCTGCAAGCTGTTCATCCCCTGACCCGTGTCACGGATGATCACCTTGGCTTTATTCCGCCCGACTTCAAGCCCGACTTGAAGCGTCCCTCTCTCCTTCATCGCCTCAACCGCGTTGTTGCATATGTTCTGAAGACATTCCATCACGAGCATTCGGTCGATGAACAGCGTGATTGGCGCATAATGCTTGACAACTTGGATATCCGGATAAGCACCCAGCGGCTCCAGCACTTCATCAAGAATGTCCGCGAGATTGGCATATTCCTTCCTCGGTTCAATCTTGCTGCTCACAACATGGGAGATGGTTGACATCGTGGCAATCATCGCTTCGTGCGTTTTTAACAGATTATCAACATGGGTGTCGATCTGGGCATAGTCTCCGTTCTGTACATTTTTGCGAATGTTCAGCGCATTCAGCTTGATTTTGCCGATAGCGTTTTTCAGAGAATGATGAATCAGTCCGGTGCCCACATGCACGGTGTGCATGGACTTTCTTGTAACCCCGAGAAATGCGTCGCGAAAATACAAAAACGCTACGGCCAGCAAGCCTGCAATCGAGACATAGGGAATCATCGACAGAAGTTGGTCGCTAAAAGGGGCAACAGAAAAGTGGTACATATTCAAAATGGCGACTGGAATAAGGAAGATAAGCGCAATGGAAGTATGAATGAGTCGTTGTTTGTCATCCTGTTCCCGGACAATGAATCGCACGGCCAGGTAGACGGTCACCACCAAGTAAACCAGCCCCCACAATGCGACAAAACCGGTGTTCACTCGGTTCTCCAGCAGATCGGTTTGGAAGATTAACGTTATCCATATAGGTAGGCTAAGGGAGAGGAAGAGCCATCGTTGCTGTTGCACCACGCCATTGTACAGGAAGTAGAATACCGCGATGACGTAATAGGGAATGGTATTGACAGCAAGATTCAGCAGAGAGGTAAGCAGCAGCGAAGGTATAATGATAATCGAACTCATCTGCTGTTCGACCACGTATGGCAGCCACCCTTTCTCCAACACGACCTGAAGTCCTACAAGGCCTCCGCACATCATAAGCACAGATGCCCATAAGACAAGACGATTGGCTTTGTATTTCAACATAAAATAGGCGCCAACCGACGTTAAACTGAAGAAGAGAAACAGGAATTCAGCATAAAAGAACATGTAGACCCACCTTTGATCTAAATCGATGTTAAGCCAAGTATACATGTTCTAGTCCTTTCTTAGTAGACACATTCCTAAAGATGAACAACGGTGAGACCAAGTGCATAACGTGAGAATATCATGGATGCTCGGGGCCCGGTAAGTGGACACTTTTATGTCTACCTATACCTGTATACTTTGGTCTGTTGCGACTGATTCCTTATCGTATCTCAAGCTTTGTGCTTGCTTCGAGCGATTGGAGCAGGCGGGCCCGTCCGCTCTACCTCGGAAAGCGAGTCGACGATCCGTTCAACAGCTTCCCGATCCTTGGGTTGATCCTCAAGCAGCATCAATTTCATCACTCCGCACGCTCACTCCCCTTTCCTCCAATCCTCTTCTTATATCTACAGCCCAAATCCCATTGTACAAAGCGCCAATGAAAGATGAATGAAAGATATCGATCTGGTCATAGAAAAAAACCGTGCGACGCTGGGTCTCACGGCGAGGATGTAACCTATGATGTTCCTGCATTAATTCGACAGCAGCAGCTCCGCATACAGCGCTTTAAGTTCTTGTGAAGGATCGATGTTCAGCTCCTGGCGCAGCACCTTCTCGTACGACCGGTACAGCCTCTCGCACGATGACAGCTCCTTCTTGGCTGCATAGGCGCCCATCAGCAGGATGACGGTCTCCTCATCCAATTCATTGCGTGCATGCTGCTTGGCCAGCAATCCGATGGCCAAGTCTTCTTTGCGCTGCTCGATCAGCGCGCTGGCCAGCTTTTTGACCAATGCGGCATGCAGGGCGGACAGGCGTGAAGCATCGTTCAGCGCCCAGATATACCCCTTGTCGCCGAACAAATCGCCAACATACAGCTTCTCCGTCTCCAGACACCATTCCATATTGACGTTATCCATCGTGTCGATCTGTTTGAGACGCGCTTCAAATTCAACATAATCAATTATCGCATCATGCAGATCCAGCCCATACCCGTCGGCATTCGACTGAATGACCGATTTGATGCCATGGGGCTCCAGCGCTTTGCGAAGCTGGTAAATCGACGTATTGAGATAGGTCTCCGCATTCTTCGATGGCATTTCCCCGAACACCTCAGCAACTAGCCGGGCCCGGGATACCATCCGGCCTCGCAGCATCAGGAGATAGGCAAACAGTTCCGCGCTTTTTCGAGATTTCCATTTTACGCTCCCGGCCGCTGTTCGCACCTCAAATCCGCCCAAAGCAAAAATATGAACCGGTGGAGGAGTGGACGCCGCCGAAGCCGTCTCATGGAAATGATAGATGGCCTTCGCCCGCTTGATCGACTTCTCGACGCGTTCCAGCGACACCGGCTTCACGATATAATCAAGTGCCGACAGTTCGAATGCATCCAGCGCATAGCCCTTATGCGAAGTGACAAAAATGACATGCAGGTCAGGCCGCTGTGCAGCCATCCGTTCAGCAAACTGCATTCCGCTCTCTTGCGGCATGCTGATATCCACGAAAGCGACATGCACCTCATGTTCCTGGATGTACCGCGATGCAGAAGCTGTATCTGCAAAGCAGCCTGCAAGCTCGATGCCCGGGAGCTTGCGCAGCATTTTGCCCATAATGAGATGCATGGCCTTCTCGTCATCTATGACGATCACTCTCATCCACCGTCCGCCTCTCTCCATGATCTGTATTGCATCTTCGGGGCTCCCGCCGTCGGAAGGGTGAAAAAGAAGGTGCTGCCTTCCCCCTGGCTGGACGTATAGCCAATCTCTCCCCCATTAAGTCGAACGAACTTCTCGCACAGGTAGAGACCGATGCCCGTGCCTTGCTCCCCGTCTGTACCGGGAGAAGAACTCTGCTGAATTTCCCTGAACAAGGATTGGACCACTTCCTCATTAACACCGATGCCGGAATCCTTCACGGACAAGGTGATCTGATCCATCTGGCGAGTCGCCTCGATTCGGATATGACCTCCGGTTCTGCTGTACTTGATGGCATTGAACATTAAGTTTCGCAGAATCAGCTCAACCATCTCCTTGTCAGCATACACAGAAGTACCCGCTTGAACCGATACCGTCATTCCGATCTGCTTGGCTTCCAGCCGATGCTTTATCGTCTTGACCGCCGCATGCACCATCGGTCCCAGCTCCCATGCAAGCGGACGGAAATGAATCTTCCCCCCCTGACTGCGAACCCAGTCCAATAAGTTCCCTACCAACAGATGGGTATCTCTCACCTGGCTGCTGATCTCTCTGAAGATTTCCGATTCCTCACTCTCCGGATCGATGAAGTCCTCTTCAATAATTTCGGTTAAACTGACCAGCAAAGCAAGGGGATCACGGATATCATGCGTAACCACCGCAAACAATCTGTCCTTGAACGCATGCAGCTCCTCCAGCTGATTCCGGTTGGCCAGCAGCTGCTCCTGATACAGGACGGATTGTGTCACGTCGCTGAACACCATTAATTTGCCGAGGAATATCCCCCCCTGATCATAGATGACCGAAATCTTGACCTGATAATAGTGCGGCGCGCCATCCCGGTCCATGGAAATTCGGAGTTCCCTATAAGCGGAGGACGAGCTCATGGCCAGCAGATCGGGGTGGGATTCGAACAATTCCGCGATCGCGAGGGGCTCGCCCTTCCAGGACCTCAGCTTGGTGAAAAGACAACGCGCCGATTCGTTCACATGAGACAGATTGTGATCATAGTCCAGAACGATGACGCCATCCTGTATCGTTTCGAACACCTGTTGGTAAGCGACAGGAACAAGCCGCAGAAGATGAAAGCGATAGACACCATAGATGAAGACGATCCCCGTGGTCGCAAAACCGAACGGCGTGAGGTCAATCTTCACCACGTCATATGCGAATATGTAGGCAATATTGAACAGCCACGGCGCCACAGCGCCAAAAATCATCATGACCACTTGCCTGCGGACGATCGGCATCGCCCTGGAATACATCCGCACAAACAAGGTGATGCCGACCGCTCCTTGAGTATACAGGTAGGCCACATTCAGCCAGTAAAGTGGCCCCTTCTCAAGAAGGATAGGCGACATATACGAGCTATCAGGATCAAACTGAACATCACGGTAATACAGATGATGGTAGTCATTCGTAAATTGAAAAATGAAAACCATCACCGGAATGACAAACAGGAGCAGCACGCTCCATCTCTTGAGGAAGGCCTGATGCCCGGTGAAGATGATCGCCAGGATGAGCCAGAAGGTGGTGATGAAAGGAATGCCCAGATGCTGGACCTTCAGCCACAGCTTCCCCTGCTCCAGGCTTGTGCTTATAATTTCGAACGCATAGCCGAAGGAATAGCATGCTGCGGCAAGCATAGCCCAAGCGCAATACCGGGCCGCAGCTTGCACTCTTTTGCGATAAGCAAGATACGAAGCCGCGAGTTTAAGTGCCGTTGCAGCTAGCAGGATCCAAAAAACACTCGTGTCCAGACTCAGCCTGTCCACCCCCAGCGATCATTATAGAATCATGTGTCTACAAAAATAACCCGCCCAGGCATCAAGCGAGGTAACGGGTTATTGTGTCCTAAAGCCTTCTAGTTATTGCCGTTCTCTCAGCAAACGCCATATGAAAGCCGCTCCCTCGGCTCTCGTAGCCGATTGCTGAGGCCTGAAGCTGCCGTCCGGATAACCTATCAGCAGCCCATGCGAGGCAGCGGCTTCCACCGCATCGGTCGCCCAGCTCGCGATATCATCGCGGTCGGTATAATGTGGTACCGCACCTGTTCCAGCCAGTGGAGCGACATTCGCTATGATTCTGGCGATTTGCTCCCGGGTAATCGGATCATCCGCGCCAAACGTCTTCTCATCATAACCGTGAATGATGCCGGATGCATAAGCTGTGCTGATGCTTGCTCTTGCCCAGTGGCTCGCTGTATCCTCAAATACTTTTCCCGTTGTTTCCATTATACCGAATGCTTGGACAAATATGGTCACAAATTCGGCTCTCGTCATCATGCGCTCCGGCTTGAACCTCCCGTCCGGATAACCGCTGATGACATGAAGACGGGTCAACTCATTCACACTCGCTTCCGCCCAGTGCCCCTTCATATCGGCGAATATCTTCTCCTGCGGCTGAACTTGTTCCTCGGTCTCGTCAACCGTGGCCAGCACCGCAAACTTGGTGAAATGATCCACCTCGCCAGTGACCGTCCCCGCTTGCCAATCCACCTGAACGTTGTCCAGTTCGATCCACTCGCCAGACTGTTCGTTTAGCCAGAACAGGCTGATACGAGAGTTCGCTTCATCCACGAGGGAGGAATGGAACGGCAAGGTGATCTGAATCGGGAAAAGAAAAGGGGTTGCCGTATTTTTGCTAATTTCAAACACATCGCTCATGACTCTTTCGAAATCGGGGAGCTTGTCGATCGTTTGCACAAGCTCGACGTGGAGCCGGGTCAACTCACTTACTGCGTTTCTTGGGATTTGAATCGTTGCCCCCTGCAGGGTCACAGATCCTCCCGCAGAGGAGATCGTATTCCCCGTTCCGGGCATCGACGGAGCAGGGATGGGGCCTGCTCCATCGCCGCTGCTCCCGGATTCGCCAGCACCGCCGCCCCCTGAACCGCCAGATCCGCCAGATTCGCCAGATTCGCCCCCGCCGGAAGCCGCCGGGGTAACTTCAACGATGCGAGTCACCTGGTCTGCTGCATTGCCAGCGCTGTCAGTCACGTCATAGTAAAGTGTATATTGTCCCGCTCGGGATGTATCCACAGCGCCGGTAACAACAATCGAACCGGAGAGATCCCCGTCTTGATTATCGAAAGCGGAGGCTCCCGGATCAATGAAGGCTGCGCCCTGCACAATCGAGGTCCTCTCATCACCTGTGAGCGTAATGATCGGCTTCTCTCTGTCGATGTTGTCGATTTCAATGGTGGCCACTGTCTCGTTCCCTGCCATATCACGGGCATAGACGGTATAAACACCGTTCTCGCTTGCTTCAAATGTACCGTTCAAGCTTGCACCTGATTGCCCGAAGTAAGAGACCGGCTGATCTCCGGCAGCCCATTTCTGCGTATCTATTCCGCTTGCCAGGTCGTATACATCGGCTGTTACCGTCACGTTGCTGCCCGTCCATGCCGTGTCATCCACGCGTAGCGCAATCGACGGAGATGTCTGATCAATCCGGATTTCCGCCTCTCTGACCCCGCTTCCCGCTACTGACATCCGGGTCTCCAAGATGTAGCGGCCTTCCGTCGCAAATTCAATGGGAGCTGAATCGTCCTGCCAAGCGCCCCATTGACCATCCGAGGTCTGGATTCGGTACTGCACGTCACCCGTCCCATTGTAGCAAGAGCCGCCGTGCAGGGCGACCGAGACGTGCTGATTCCACTTTCCGTTGGCATCCGCAGGTGTCATCGTCAGATCCGGAGGCGTACAGGACACCACCTCTCCTTCGTATACATACAAATCCGTGTTCAAATAGATCACCGGTGCGATGCCTTGAGGCTCCCCTGTTGAAGCAGATACCGGAGAAATAAAGCCATTCGCATCATAATCCCGTATATTCATCAGATTCATGGCGAAATCCGTAGCGGGTGTCAAGGTGTAGTAATTTCTCACAGGATTCAAATGCTGCAGGAGGACGCTTCTGTTTAATTCCGCCTCGTCCATGCTGATAAGCCCAATCTTCGCAGAAACTGAACCTCTGTACCACGAGCCTGTCTGGATCCAGTCCGAATTCGATAGTCGGGAGATAAATTCCGTATTCAGCCAATAAGCGACACTCAGAGGATCCGATAAGTTAAAGTTCACATCTACATCGTATGGACTGCCAGAATTATAGTAATACCTGACATTAACACTATCGTTTGCTATGAATAAACCATCCGGCTGGCTTGCCAGATTCGCCAAATAGACCCATTCTTGCCCACTATAGTAAACCGTGTCACCTGCATTGAGATCGCTTATTTTCTTCGTTTGGGCCATTACTTCTGCAGGAATATGTAACCCGACAAGGAGAAATAGAATGACGATTCCATACCTCAAACGCTTCATTATCACAGCTCCTAAACATCTTTTTATACTTTTATCGTAAGAAATACGACTACCGTTACCCTCCACACGGCCTTCCGTCGATGCATAACCTTGACGGTTAAAAACTGTGGAAAGCTGTGATCTTTCTCATTGTAATCGACACATTTTGATAAGGTAAGTGGACATTTTTCTGTCTACCTATGCCGGGAAACGTGAGGGGCGAAGAGCTTAACCGTCTGACTAGAAAATGACGATGTTCTGCCCTTGTTATAAAAAAAGGGGCTGTCTCAAAAGTCATCGTAGATGACTGAGGGACAGCTCCTTCTTTCACGGAATGTTCCCAGTGCGCTTTCTTTCCCCGATATTCCGGTATGGTATACTGTGGGTACTGATAGGTGCTGGTCCAAGATCCTGAATTAAAGGAAGTGTAATGATGGTCGGTTATTCATCGAAGGAAGAGCATGTCCATGCTGTATTTGAGAAGGTCTATGAAAACTATGATTCCATGAACTCCGTCATTTCCCTGCGTTTACATAAACGATGGCGCAAAGATGTCATGAAACAAATGAATGTGAAGCCGGGCGACACGGCGCTGGATGTATGCTGCGGCACCGGTGACTGGTCTCTAGCCCTCGCGGAGGCGGTTGGCGAGGAGGGGGAGGTTATCGGGCTGGATTTCAGCGAGAATATGCTCTCTGTAGCCAGGGAGAAAGCCCACAAAGCCCAGCTCAACACAATCGAGTGGGTGCATGGCAATGCGATGAAGCTTCCTTATGAGGATCATCGGTTTGACTATGTGACGATTGGCTTCGGGCTCCGAAACGTTCCGGATTATATGACCGTGTTAAAGGAAATGCATCGGGTCGTGAAGCCTGGCGGAAAAGTCATTTGCCTGGAAACCTCCCAGCCTACCCTGATCGGATACAGACAGCTGTATTATTTCTATTTCCGGTATATTATGCCGCTGCTCGGCAAGTTGCTCGTCAAGCGCTACAAGGAGTATTCCTGGCTGCAGCAATCCGCTCAGGATTTCCCGGGAAAACATCAATTGAAGCATATGTTTCTGGAGGCCGGCTTCAAGCATGTCGATGTCAAGAGTTATGCCGGTGGCAGCGTTGCCATGCACATGGGGCATAAATCTTCTTGAGTTCTCTGCACTCAAGTTCAACAGCCCAGTATGATGGGGAGATCGGGCAGGAGACGGTGACGCTCCTGCTCGTCCCATACGCATCGTTGTCCGGGAACTAGAATTCCTCACGTCTCAACGCTGAAATCCCCCTGCTCAGCCTTCATAGATTGGCTTCCGCTGCAAGCCCACGGATGTCACGGTCCTGATCGTCACAACCACGATCTATTCCATCCTCTGCCGCATGAACCTCCCTAACCACTTCGAGAAAAGACAATATGATTGGTGATAGCCACTTGTCTTTATGCCACAGCATCTGGGTGTACACATGCAAATTCGGAATATGCCATGGCAGTGCTACCAGCTCGCCGCGTTCAACTTCGGCTTCCGTTACCACTTCCGGAAGAAAGGCAATTCCGATGCCTGTTATCGCGCATTGTTTAATGGCTTCGGCACTCTGAAACTCCAAATACGTAATCGTATCGATGCCCTCCTGCTCAAATCCCCGGTCAAACATCGTCCGATAGGGACATCCCTTCTCATTCGTCAGGAACACTTCGCCGTGAAAATCCTCCAGCTGCAGCTCCATTCGTTGCGCCAGTGGATGGTCCGGAGCCGCGAACAGGCGGAACGTTTCTTCCAGCAACGGCTCTACCGCAAGTCCGCTTGAACGAAGAGGCTCGTCCAACATAAAGACAACATCTGCCGATCCCTCAAAAAGCGATTGTTTAAGCTCTTGATTAGGTACGGAGCGGAAGATGAGACGCACATCCGGATAGCGGGAGCGAAATAGGTGAAAAACAACCGGAAGCCGATAGGCGCACAATACCTCGTTGGCACTGATCGTTATCGTGCCTGTCAGGTTATCCTCGTCATGAACGACGCTTCGCGCCTCGTCTAATTTGTGCAATACTTCCTCCACATGCGTTAAAAAGCGTTCCCCCGCCGTTGTAAGCACCAGCTGCTTGCCTAACCGGTCAAAGAGACGAACACCCAACTCTTCCTCCAATGCTTTCAATTGCATGGTGACATTAGAAGGGACATATCCCATCGCCTCCGCAGCCCGACTGAAATTCAAGGTTGAGGCAACCGTGCGAAACATATTCAATTGACGCAATTCCATCGCGCAATCCCCCTACTGCTTTCAATAATATTGAATACTATATTAAAATCCATTCACTTTTGTTGAGAGTATCACGGAACTATACTAACAACAAGCACCACATTTATAAATATTCAATTGGATGGAAGGGAGCAGACGATACGATGGATTATGAAATTTTTGATTTGGGGGACGTTGCCCTGCAATCCGGCGGGACGTTACCGGGCGCGTTTCTTGCCTATAAGACTTATGGGAAATTAAACGAGAAGAAGGATAATGTGATTGTTTACCCCACGGCTTTCGGAGACCAGCATACTCAGAATGAATGGTTGATTGGCGAGGGCATGGCCCTGGATCCGGCGAAGTATTTCATTATCGTTCCAAACCTGCTCGGCAACGGATTATCTTCGTCTCCGAGCAACACGCCTCCGCCGTTTGACCGGGCTCATTTCCCACAAATCACCATCTATGATAACGTTCGGTTCCAGCATCGGCTCGTGACGGAGAAATTCGGCATTCATCAGCTCGCGCTCGTCGTTGGATGGTCCATGGGAGGCATTCAAGCCTTCCAGTGGGGAGCAAGCTATCCGGACATGGTGGAACGCATCGCACCGTTCGCGGGTGTGGCCAAGACTTGGCCACATACGCATGTCGTCCTGGACGGAATGAGAGCCGCGCTTATGGCTTCGGTTCACTTCGATTCAAGCAGGCTGGACCAATTGACTTCTGCAGACATGCGCGCCGTAGGCCGCGTCTATGCGGGATGGGGGGTATCGCAGGCCTTTTATCGAGAGGAAGTATATCGTGAGCTGGGGATTGATTCATTGGCAGACTTTATAGAGAACGTCTGGGAAGACAGCTTCATGCAGATGGACCCGCACAATGTGCTGGCCATGCTATGGACAGGGCAAAACGCAGATATTAGCGCAAATCCCGCCTATAACGGAGATTTCGACAAGGCGCTCAGCAGCATTCAAGCACTCGCCTGCATCATGCCAGGGAGCACGGATCTCTTCTGCACCGCGGAGGACAACGAATATGAGGCTAAACTTATGCCGCATGCTGTACTCCATCCGATCCCGTCCAACTGGGGCCATTTTGCGGGGCGCGGGATCAACGGCGCCGATAACAAATTCATCGATGACAACCTAAAACAATTGTTGGCGATGACTCCAGCGAAGGCATAACCGCGAACCGATGGTGCCTGACTGTGATCCTCAAGCCATGATTGTACACCATAACGCAAACAGCTATCTAAACGTTTGATCTGAGCCACACTTGATGCGATATGATCCACCTGTTGCTAAGGAAGGGGAACAATGCCCTTCCTTTCTTAATGCGTATGCTGCCTTCTTGAGATTCGCTTCGTGATGCCCATAGCCATTGCCAAAGCGAGCAAGGATATGACCAAATGGGGAATCAGGCTTGTGCTGCCGAACTCCACCTGAGACGTTAGCGTCGAGGTCATGCTCACCGATACGCTGGGCGTGTAAAGCATGGTCAGCAGTATTCCTGATACGATTTGGAGTACGATATAAGAAATGCTGAACATCCCCGCAAACAGTAAGTATTTTTTCAAGTGTCATCCCTCCTTCTTGCTAGAACCTACGGATTAGGCATTGATTCGATTTCAGAATGCTGTATTTATCACAATTTGACTCCAGGGAGCAGTAATTCATAAAATGCTATGCCCTATCTTTCGGAAGTACAAATCCAACGGCAGATCATAGTTATTTGTGTCTATTTTGTAAAATATTATATTTATAACATCCTTTTACTGTAAAACAATAGATTTATCTGGGATATTTTGGTATGTTATAGATGAGGGCAACGTTTCCTCCCTTTTGTACAGTCAGCGCATCCTCCATTTTGCTCTTGAAAGTGAGGTGAACCGGCTGTTTTTTTTCAAAGTCTACTTCATGGGTTTCATTAAAAGCATTCCGAAAGGAGCTGAAGAGAACGGTGATTCGCAAATGGAAATGGATGAGGAGCAAATGGTCGAAAAAAAGCGGAATATTGTTATTCAGCATTGTGTTAGCGCTTACAACCATGTTAGGGTCAATGACCCATTCTCCTGTCGCCAATGCGGCCGCCTCCGATTACAATTATGCCGAGGCGCTGCAAAAGTCGATTTATTTCTACGAGGCCCAGCGTTCCGGACCGCTGCCAGACAACAACCGGGTAGAGTGGCGCGGTGACTCCGGTCTGCAGGACGGTGCGGATGTCGGCCATGATTTGACGGGAGGCTGGTACGACGCCGGGGATCATGTCAAATTTGGGTTTCCGATGGCGGCGACCGCCACGATGCTCGCATGGTCCGTATACGAATACCGGGAAGGGTACGAACAGGCAGGACAGCTTGATGAAATTCTGGATAATATCCGCTGGGCGACGGACTATTTCATGAAAGCGCATACTGCACCTAACGAGCTGTGGGGCCAAGTGGGCAACGGGACGGCAGACCACAACTGGTGGGGACCGGCCGAAGTGATGCCGATGGAGCGTCCGGCCTATAAAATCGATGCCAACAATCCCGGCTCCGATCTCGCCGGAGAAACGGCTGCGGCGCTTGCTGCAAGCTCGATCATTTTCCGGGACAGCGACCCGGCTTATGCGGACAAGCTGCTCCGGCACGCCAAGGAGCTGTACGACTTTGCCGACCAGTATCGCGGCAAGTATTCCGACAGCATTACCGATGCCAGACAGTTCTACAACTCCTGGAGCGGATACGCCGATGAGCTAAGCTGGGGCGGTGTGTGGCTGTACTTGGCCACTGAGGACGAAGCTTACCTCGATAAGGCTATCGCTGCCAGTGAGCTGTGGGGTACCAACCAGCAGGGCGAATGGGATTACAAATGGACCCATGCCTGGGACGACAAACATTACGGCGCCCAATTGCTGCTGGCCCGGATCACCGAGGATCCGAGGTTCATTCGTTCGGTGGAAAAGAACATCGAATTCTGGACGACCGGCGTTCAGGGAACGGGCGAACGCGTCACCTATACGCCGGGAGGGCTCGCACATCTTGACCAGTGGGGCGTTCTCCGCTATGCGGCTAACCAGGCGTTTCTCGCATTCGTGTATTCCGACTGGGTCGACGATCCCGCCAAGCAGTTAAACGCACGTTCATTCGCCGAACGGCAAATTCTGTACATGCTGGGCGACAATCCGCGCAACAGCAGCTATGTCGTCGGCTTCGGCAACAACCCGCCGCAGCGCCCGCATCACCGCACCTCGCACGGTTCCTGGGCGGACAGCCAGAATGTTCCTGATTACCACCGCCATATTCTGTACGGTGCATTGGTCGGCGGTCCGACCGCAACCGATAGCTATACCGATTCCATTAGCGATTATGTGTCCAACGAAGTTGCGATCGATTATAACGCTGGCTTCACCGGCGCTCTGGCAAGAATGATGATCCTTCACGGACAGGGACAGCAGCCGCTCCCTTCCTTCCCTGCTCCGGAGGAGCGCGAGGATGAAATGTTCGTTGAAGCCTCGGTCAACGCCAGCGGCAGCAACTTTGTGGAAATCCGCGCCCTGCTGAACAACCGCTCAGGCTGGCCGGCCCGCGCAAGCGAAGAGATGTCCTTCCGCTACTACGTCGATCTTAGCGAAGCGGTAGAGGCCGGGTACGGTCCGGAGGACATCACGGTCACGGCCGGAGGATACAATCAGGGGGCAGCGGTATCCCAGCTGCAGCCGCATGATACGGCCCGTCACATATACTACACGACGGTTGATTTTACCGGAACGCGCATCTATCCGGGCGGCCAATCCGCTTACCGCAAAGAAGTGCAGTTCCGCATCACCGCCCCGCTGAACACGAGTTTCTGGGATAACACGAATGACTTTTCGTTCCAGGGTCTGGCCCCTCAGGGAGCGTCTCCGATCAAAACCCCGTATATCCCGGTGTTTGACGCAGGTCAGCACGTGTTCGGCGAGCTGCCCCAAGGAGGCGGAAATCCGGGCGAGCCTGTGGCTCCCGCCGCACCGCGAAACGTAACGGCTGTTCCGGGTGATTCGCTTGTCCGGCTGACCTGGAATGCCGTAAGCGGTGCTCATGACTATGCGGTCAGAAGATCGCTTGTAAGCGGCGGCCCTTACGAAACGATCGGAACGACGACGGAGCCGGCATATATCGATACCGATGTCGTCAACGATACGGCCTATTACTATGTCATTACCGCCAGAAATGCAGCTGGCGAGAGCCTCCCCTCCACCCAGGTCAACGCCAGACCGCGCGTTGCCCCGGTGCCTGTGGAAGGCGATTTGAAAGTCCAGTACCGCAACGGTGACGGAAGCTCCGCCGATAATCAGATCCGACCGCATTTCCGCATTGTAAACACCAGCGAAGAGACGGTTCCCCTCAGCGAGATTACCCTGCGATATTACTACACGATTGACGGAGATGTGCCCCAGCAGTTCCACTGCGACTATGCCGTGATCGGCAGCGGCAACGTAAACGGCCGGTTCGTCAAGCTGGACAGTGCGCAGACCGGCAGCGACTACTACCTGGAAATTTCCTTCGCTCCCGGTGCGGGCAGCCTGGCGCCCGGCGCGGACAGCGGGGAAATTCAGGCCCGCTTCAATAAGAGCAATTGGTCGAATTATAACGAGACGGATGATTATTCTTACAACGGTACGCAGCAAACGTTTGCCGACTGGGATAAGGTTACGTTGTACCGGAACGGCACATTGATTTGGGGAGTTGAGCCCTGAGCTTTACAAGGGTGAATTTCAAGGAAACAACCATTTATTAATGGAAAGGATGATGTAAGGATGATGCATTGGACCAAATGCAAGAGACCTGCTTCCGTCCTGATGAGCGCGGTGTTATTTCTCACTTTGATTACGACCGGGCTGTTCGGTTCCGGGACAGCCCAGGCCGCGTCCGCTTCTCCCGAGGCAGACCGTTTCCTTCAGCTGTATAATCAGCTGAAAGACCCAGGCAACGGCTATTTCTCCCCGGAGGGCATTCCCTATCACTCCATCGAAACCTTGATTAGCGAAGCGCCCGACTACGGGCATATGACAACCTCGGAGGCGTACAGCTATTGGCTGTGGCTCGAAGTACTGTACGGGTATTACACCGGAGACTGGAGCCAGCTTGAAGCAGCCTGGGACAATATGGAGAAGTACATTATCCCGGTCAACGAAGGCGACGGCAACGAAGAGCAGCCGACGATGAGCTACTACAATCCGAACAGTCCAGCAACCTACGCGGCGGAATATCCGCAGCCGGATCAATATCCAAGCGAGCTTTCCGGCCAGTACGCGGCTGGCAGAGACCCGCTGGACGCCGAGCTAAAGGCAACCTATGGAGACAACCAGACCTACCTGATGCATTGGCTGCTTGATGTTGACAACTGGTACGGCTACGGGAATTTGCTGAACCCCGGGCATATCGCTACCTATGTGAACACGTTCCAGCGTGGTGAACAGGAGTCCGTCTGGGAGGCGATTCCGCATCCTTCGCAGGATGACAAGTCCTTCGGCAAAGCCGGCGAAGGCTTCATGAGCCTGTTCACGAAAGAGAACCAGGCTCCGGCGGCGCAATGGCGCTACACGAATGCGACCGACGCCGACGCCCGGGCCATCCAGGCCATGTATTGGGCGAAGCAGCTTGGTTATGACAATGAGGTCTATTTTGACAAAGCGAAAAAAATGGGCGATTATCTTCGTTACGGCATGTACGATAAGTACTTCCAGCAAATCGGCAGCGCGTCAGATGGGAGCCCGGCCGCCGGAACGGGCAAAGACGCCAGCCATTACCTGATGGCCTGGTACACGTCCTGGGGCGGCGGCCTGGGACAAACGGGCAACTGGGCTTGGCGGATCGGAGCCAGCCACATGCATCAGGGTTACCAGAACGTTATGGCCGCCCATGCGCTCTCGGATCCGGACAGCGGCCTGATTCCGGACTCCCCGACCGCCGGGCAGGACTGGACCACTTCGCTGAAGCGCCAGCTGGAATTCTACACCTGGCTGCAATCGGCTGAAGGGGCAATCGCCGGCGGTGCAACCAACAGCTGGGGCGGCTCTTATCAGGCGTATCCGGCTGGAACGAGCACGTTCTACGGCATGGCTTACGACGATGCCCCGGTATACCATGATCCGCCGTCCAACAACTGGTTCGGCATGCAGGCTTGGCCGGTGGAACGGATCGCAGAATACTACTACATTCTCGC
The DNA here is from genome assembly GCF_002276395.1 of Paenibacillus sp. 7541. Classification (NCBI taxonomy): domain Bacteria; kingdom Bacillati; phylum Bacillota; class Bacilli; order Caryophanales; family Paenibacillaceae; genus Paenibacillus; species Paenibacillus sp. 7541. Next base: position 27,364 of record NZ_NQLZ01000008.1, read on the forward strand.
TTCGAACGGGGATACGTCGTCCGAGAATTTCCAGATGGCCAAACAGGTCGTTACCAATTGGATCGACTGGTCGATGGATTATGTATTTGTGGACAGCAAGCCGGTTACCGATGCCGACGGCTACTATCTGGACCCGCAAGGCAACCGGGTGCTTGGCGGACAGAATCCGCAAATCGCGACCACGCCGGCGCCAGGCGATTTCTGGATTCCGAGCGATCTGGAATGGCGGGGCCAACCGGATACCTGGAACGGATTCGGCAGCTTCACGGGCAATCCGGAGCTTCGCGTCGTGACCAAAAATCCTGGCCAGGACGTTGGTGTACTGGGCAGCTACATTAAAGCGCTGACCTTCTTTGCCGCTGCTACAGAGGCGGAAAGCGGCAGCTACACCGCACTTGGACAGCAAGCAGAGCAGTTAGCCAAGGCGCTGCTCGATACCGCTTGGAATTACAATGACGGTATCGGCATTGTCAAACCGGAGGCACGCGGCGATTACTACCGCTACTTCACCAAGGAAATTTACTTCCCGGCCGGCTGGAGCGGCACGTTCGGACAAGGCAATACAATCCCAGGGACAAACGCCGTTCCTTCCGATCCGGCTAAAGGCGGCAACGGCGTGTATATCAGTTACTCTGATCTCCGTCCGGACATCAAGAACGACCCTTCCTGGTCCTACCTGGAAGACAAATACACTACATCCTGGAATCCGCAAACTGGGCAGTGGGAAAACGGCGCACCAGAGTTTACCTATCACCGCTTCTGGTCTCAGGTTGATATGGCTACAGCTTATGCGGAATACGACCGTTTGATCAATGGCGGCGGAAGCGGCCCTGTTGAACCTGTGGCTCCACAGGCACCTCGGAACTTGAAAGCAGACGCCGGGGACGCTCAAGTGTCGTTGTCCTGGAGCAGAACGAGCGGCGCGGACAGCTACACCGTGAAACGGGCCGAAACGAGCGGCGGTCCTTATACGGAGATCGCAACCGTCTCTGAAACGAGCTATGTTGATCTGGACGTCGTCAACGACCGTATGTACTATTATGTGGTTAGCGCTGCCAATGCAGCGGGCGTCAGTCCGAACTCGGTCGAAGCCAGCGCGACGCCGACAGCCGCTCCCGTACCGGCGGAAGGTGACCTGAAGCTGCTCTATCGCACGAACAACACCAGTTCGACCGACAATCAGATCCGTGCCCAATTCCGGATTACCAACACCGGCGATGAGAGCATTAATTTAAGCGATGTCAAGCTGCGCTACTACTTTACCGTCGATGGGGACAGGCCGCAGGAGTTCCACTGCGACTATGCGGTCATCGCCAGCGGTAACGTGAGGGGCACCTTCATCAAGCTGGATGAAGGTTCGTCCGGCGCCGACTATTATTTAGAGGTTTCCTTCGCGCCCGGCGCGGGAACGCTTGCGCCTGGCGCAGACAGCGGCGAAATCCAGATTCGCTTCAACAAGAACGACTGGTCGAATTACAACCAAGCGAACGACTTCTCCTATGACCCAACCAAAACCTCGTACACCGAATGGGAACGCGTTCCGCTCTATGTGGGCGGGCAACTTGTATGGGGGCTCGAACCATAATGTGAACTGGCAATAACTCGGGCTCCAAACTATAAAAGACCCGGCAGAGATAACCTCTGCCGGGTCTTGCCGTTGTCAGTACTCTGGGACACTTTCGCGTTCTTGCTCCGAATGATTATGCCTGCCCTGAACATAAAGGCAGCTCAAGCTATTCCATTTCGATGTGGAAGCTTTGGTTCCCGATCTGCACATAGAAACTTTCCCCGTCGCGCTGTGGCGGCACCGCGAATACAAAGCGATCCACCTTGCCGTCGGCGTATGTGAAGATGATCGTGTTTTTGTCGATTCTATACTTCCCTCTGACCGAGTCCCGTTCTGACGCAACATCAGTACTCGTGTTACCGGTATTCAGCGAAGCTAGCGAGGATTGATCGCTCGTAAACGTACCGTCCGGATAAAAGGTCAAATAATTGGTCCAGGTTGTGGTGAATGGCGTAACGCCAACCAGACCGGTATAGCCCTGGGAGATAAATTCCCCGCCGAGTTTTGTACCGTCTGGCATAGGCAGCACTTTGCGCATGATGATCTCGTTGATTTCCAATTCGCCGTCTTTGTTAATGGCAATCGGCAACGGCTCTTCACCGCTGATTCGCAGCATGCCGTCCTTGATCGAGTATGACCGGCAGGTGTCCTTACTGCAGTCTATCGTTTCCGGTCCGCCTCCCTTCGGCTCGCCAACGACCACCTTTTGATCAGGCAGGAACGTGTAGAACAGCCAGCATACACCGCCGCAGCGATAGCCGGCATAGTCATACTCTCCTCCGAAATACATGCCCCGCAACTGATTTAGTTGCACCGGGCCTCCGTTGTCTTGAACGACAGGCGGGAGTACGATGGACGGTTTAGCTTTCTCAGCTTCCTTGGCGGCTGCATGTTCGGCGTTCACTTTCGCTTGCGCTTCTTTTAACAGTTTCTCAACCTCCTCCATCGTCAAATCGAAGGAAGTCACATATTCATAGGTATATACGATAATTTCCCGATGCACGCCGTTCCAGTGAACCAAGGCGCCGGTCGATTCGCTCACGAATCGAAGCGGAACCAGCGTATGTCCCTTGACCGTCGTTGCCGGACGGTCCAGTTTCACCGACTGCCCGTTCACCTTCGCGGTTGTGCTGTTCAGTGGCAGAAGGATGGTGACTCCTTCTTTGACCGCAGATACCGTTTGATCTTTCTGGCTCCAAGTCACTTCCATGCCCAGCGCTTCAAAGAACGGGCGCATCTGGACAATGGTTGTTCCCCCTTTGATGTCCGGGTCGATGCTGAATGCAACTTGCTCGTCATTGACGAACACATCGATCGGCTTTAGGGCAGCATGGGACGTCTTCACATTCACAAAGCTAAGCAGGATCATTCCGAGCATCAACAAGCCGGCTGTGATCCACCATCTGGCTCGGGCGCTCCGGGATAATGAAAGATGCATGAGTTCACTCCTTTTCCATACATATCCACTCGATGTTAGCACAGAAGTGATCGCTGCGTAATCGCCCCAAAGTCGCGACTTCCCAAAGCCTGTTTATCCCTCCAAGGTCAGGTGTAGCCTAAGCCGAAATCACGAAACAATAGCTGCATAGCCATGCTTAAACCCGGACTAAAGTCGCTGCCTTTCTATTCGCGTTTCCCCCTGTCACTCAGTCCATACTTGGTGAATGCAGGGGAGCCGACTTCATTGAACGTTACATTTACATTTTCCAGATCCGGTAGAGAACCATCGCTGCTTCAGCACGGGTCAATGGTTCTGCTGGTGCAATCTTGCCATTCTTGCCGTTGACAATTCCGCTTCCTACAAGGGAGGCTACACTCTCCTTGGCGTAAGTGGAGATGCTTGCAGCATCGGAATAAGGAACTAGATTTCCGTTGCTGGCAGTAGGCTTACCAGCTGCCTTCAGGGCTTTCGCCGTCAGAACCATCATATCTTGGCGGGAAATGCTGCTATCAGGTTTGAATGTGTTATCTTCGAATCCGGATGCGATACCGAGCTCTTTGGCAATAGCCACGGCCTGTGCATAGTGAGCGGTTGGCTGTACATCGCTGAAGGCTGCCGTGCTCGTGCCCGATCCTTTCAATTCAAGTGCTCTGACAAGCAAGACGATAAAGTCTGCTCTCGTGATGGAAGCCGCAGGAGCGAAGCTGTCTTCCGTGATTCCTTTAATAATATCGCGTGCAGCCATCGCTTCGACTGCTTGTTTTGCCCACTGCACATGTTGCACATCGGCAAAAGACTTGGTTACATAGGCAACAGCATAGGTGCTGAATTGCGTTGTTATGAACACAACCGAGCCGGACTTGGCATCATATCGTCCGTTTGGTATCGCTGTTGCCTGTCCTTGATTGTCAATATTAAGAACCACGATTTGATCTGTATTGACAAGCTCCTGTGCAGCCGGGTCGTATGGAACCGATACCGTTACAGGCGCCGCAGGGTTGTTCCAGGCCAGAACACGCTCTCCGGCTTTTACGCTTAGATCGATCACCGGACGGCTGCCCACTTTAGCGCGAACATCTGCACTCAAGCGATCTGCCGGGACTTTGTTAATCTGAATAGAGACTTGGTCTGCTAGTTCCGTGATATTAGACAGCATGTTGGACGGAATGTGAAGTGCTGCATGTTCTGTCTTAAGCATAAACTCCACCTTATCGCTGCTCTGCAGGCTTGAGGCCGGGAACTGCACAACATAGGATTGTACATTTGTTTGCTTCGGCACTTCGATGGCTATCTGTTTCCTGCCATTGGCATCCGGGGAAGCTTGTGCAATAGCCTTATTCAGGCTCTCGCTCGAAATGGTTGCTGTGGCTGTCCCCTCTTCGACTTTAATATCCGGCACAATCACGGAGTCGTTTCCTGGAAGCTGTGGTTGAGGCTGAGGCGTAGTCCCTGAGCCCGATCCGCCACTGCCGCCGCCATGGTTACCTCCATTGTTGTTGCCTCCGCCGTTGTTGCCGCCGGAAGAAGGTTTGCCAGTCAGCGTCAATTCACCGAATACGGAAGTATCCTGGTAGCCTTGACCGGATGGATCGTTCCATGCGTTCACACTGATTCTGTTGCCGTCTTTGGCATCATTAATCTGTGCATCAAAACCGATGATGACATTGTTCGCAGGCTTCACCTTTTTGAACGGAATTTTCATCTCTACCGTGTAGTTGGTACCGGCCACGGAGACTTTGGATTCAAATCCTGCGGCGATATGCTCCGGATTAAAGGAAGCCTCGTTCTCGAAGTTCACTCTGTATTGCCCATCATCGTCTTGGAAGCTCGCCGTTTTTCCGTTATTTTCATCGACGAATACTTCAACGGAGTCTTGCTCCCACGGATTCGGGTTGGTTTTGTTCAGTTGATCGTCTCTGACTTGAACGAGCACATACAGATTGTCGTCATCCCACAGTGCTCTTGCTGTTCCTGTGGCACCTGACCACGCCATTTGCTTCGTATCCAGTTTCAATTCAGGAGCTTTGCTCCATATGCTGTCTACAGCACCATCAATGGACGGTGTCCCATAGTGCGCGCTTGATTTCTTGTATTCAAGCTCTTCGGGCGGATTTTCCCTCAGGTACTTTTCAGGATCAGCGACCCCGTAGAATGCTTCTTTGGCTTGAAAATCCTTATCGAACAAGGTTGGATTCTGCTCGGCTCTCCAGCTGGTGCCATCACTTAACCCCCAGAAGGTAACACGCGGAATATGCTCGCTGTTCTTCTTGTAGAGATCCATCAACTGGGCATACAAGTAGGCCTGCTGCTTCGCTTCTTTTTCAGTGATGACAGAGTTGGTGCCTGCCATGATATCCAATTCGGTCACGCTGACTTCCACACCCAAGGAAATGAAACGTTCGAGCGACATCCTGACATTGTCCAATCTCGTGCCCAGATTGTAGTGGGCCTGCATGCCGATGCCGTCAATCAGTTTCTCGCCAGGATGTTTTGCGGCGTACTTCTCATTGATCTCCTTCACCATGCTGTAGATGGCTGTAGATTTATTCTGGTTGTCATCGTTGTAGTCATTGTAGTATAGCTTGATATCCCAGCCGTTATCGTCGATGACTTCTTTGGCCGCAAGGAATGCCTCTTCAATAAATTCAGGGCCGATGGCTTGCAACCAGCCTGAATTACGCAAGGCATTTTTCCAGTCCTCCGGATTAGGCGGGTTATCGTTCATGGCTTCGTTAACAACGTCCCAGGAAATGACTTGGTCACCAAAGTGCTCAACGACCGTTTTCACATGCGTTCTCAGATTGGCCAGTGCTTCATCACGGCTCAATGGTTGACCGTTCGCTGCAGTATGAAGCCAGGTAGGTGACTGCGCATGCCATACAAGCACGTGACCGTGCAAATCAAAGCCTGCATCTTGCACTTTCTGGACAAGGGCATCTTCTGCCGTGAAATCAAATTGTCTGTCTGTGCCATAGGCATAATCCGGCTTCATGTCATTCTCAAACGTAACGACATTGTAGTGCTTCTTCAGAAGCTTGAGCCTTGTCTCGTCAAAGGAAGACGGATTAACAATGTTGCCGATCAGGAAATCATCCTTGTAAACATCCTTGAGGTTAGGCAAATTTTCTTGAATCGGAGGCCCGGAAGCTACAGGGCCCAAATATTTCAGGACAAAGTCATCCAAGAAGAAGGTCCGGTTTCCGCCGTCGTTGTTTGCCGTTTCAATGTAAGCGTTGAGTACGCTTGGAGTTGTCGTGAGTGTATACTTACCTGTCAGGTGTACCCATTCTTGATCTGTAACAGTTGCATTTTGTGACACGTTTGCAAAGCCGCTATCCGCATATTGAACACTGATACGAAGCGTGGTAGGCGCTTGGCCAGGTGCCATTTTCACCCAAGCGGACAGCTCATATTCGTGATTCTTTGCCATTTTTCCAGCTGCATCAACCAAAGCTCCATCATATTGTGCCGTAGTTGTCACAAGCAAGCTTTGTGTGCCGCCAGGTGTATGATTATCGTCTTGGGAAAGGACTACCGTTTCACGGCCGTTCCGTGCTTTGAATCCATCCAGACCATTCTCAAAGTCTGCAGATATGCCCGTTTGATCAACAATCTCCGGTTCCGTTTGTCCAGGTGTCACATCGGTGATGATGACTTCATCAATGTAAATATCTGAGGTTAACACATTGCCCGACGGTTCAACATAAATGATGAACTCATTCGTTCTAGAAGGAACTTCATAGCCCTTGGTTTCAAACAGCGTCCAGTCGGAAGCGGTTACAAGCCTGTTGCCTATAAGCCAAGGGTACTTCTGGTCATCGGCTAATATTTCAGAGTCCACCTTGGAAGCCAGATGGAACTCGCCTTCACCCGAACCGAGTCTCACCTTGAGCGAAATATCATACTTCCGGTCGGATTTCATCTTGTCCGTAAGCACGAGAGCTGGAACTGCCTTCTCATCCGCACGGTTAAAGAACTTCAGAGATTTCGTACCCTCGGAGGCTACATCGTCAACGACCGCAGTATCCCCGTTCGAACCCCAAGACAGCTTGCTCCAGCCTCCGGTATTTCCGTCTTCAAAGCTTTGGTTAAGGACTACAGTGGGTTGAACAGGTGTTTCTACTTGGGTGATCGTGATATCCCCGATATAGAAGTCGACCTCCTTCCCAGCATCATCAGACTTGATTCGCAGAGCTGTATTGACGACACTGGTAACGGTGAGATCTGCAGACAGTAAAATACCTTCTCCTGCTTTAAAGTCTGAAGAGCCGATCCCTCGGTATGCCTCCGAGCCAGCGATTCCCTTGTTAGTTACAATTTCAAGGACAGCTTTCCCTGCTGCAGGGGCGTCAGGATCTTCGTCAACATAAACGGAAGCGGTTACATTGTATTCTTTGTCCAACTCCAAACCAAGGTCATCGAAGGCAAAGTCCACGCCGTCCCAGTTATTGGACCGGTTACTAACTCTTAAAGCAGCTCCATCATCATTGCCGCCAAATGGCTTGCCTGTTACTGCGTCCAGCTGGGCACCGCCTGATTGCGTTGCCTTGCCCTGGCCATTCTGGAATGTTTCTTGATATACGATTTGTGAGTTAGATCCCACTGGATCTACAGCGTTGATTGCCGGAGCAATCCAACCGACCGGAAGAAGCAGAGCCGCTGCGAGCACCCCCGAAACGACCCGCTTAAATGATTTCCTCATTCGAAGCATTCACCCCACACTAATTTTTTAGAAGTCATGTAAAAGCGCTTACATAATTTACTGTAACCAGCCTCCTTTCCCCCCAGATAATACCACTTCATGAAAGAGAAATCTTACTCCAAACTAAAGGTGAAGCCTAGTTTTTTACAGAACTATTCCAAGTCTGATACGCGGGCGGACATGCTCTCCGTCCCCCTGATCAGGCCGCGGCAGATAAATCAATTCGGAAATCCTTATCGAATAAGAAGCAGACTGCAAAAAAGACGCTGGGTTCATTCTTTCCCAGCGTCTTTCATTTCTTCGAACGTGTTACTGTTCTTTGCGTACAACCTTGCAGACGTTTACTCTTTTTTAGTGCTTTGCTTTATTCCCTTACCAACAACGCCACACTCTCTACGTGTGTTGAGTAGACAGTGACCACAAACATGTACGTGTCTAAAGGAATGTGTTTTGGATAAAGATTCCCACTCCCTAAATTCGTTGTTGAAACTATGATTATTTTTATGAAATTTTCTTAGTATTAGGATTAAGCTGGGATAATGATTATCGTGATAAACTTCTCTTATTAGTTTTCGTAAAGATTAAATGAGTTACCATCAACATATCCAATATAAGTGTAGGATATAACTGATACTCCTACACCTGAGAAACTATCAGCAAAGTTAAGCGAAACATAGTTAGAGTCATTTTCGTGTTTAGGATAAGTCTTTTCAAAGATTTTACCGAATCCATCAGTACCTATGGCACCATAAGCAGTAATCCTTGCTTCCACTCCAAGACTTTTACGTTTACTGAGGTCAGAAGTCTGGACATTAATAAAACCCTCAAAAGATCCTCCAAAAAAACCTATGTCACCTTTATAGTAACCAAATCCTTCTGCGTTACCCATTGAACCACTAAAGGTTACATGACTACGTCCCATA
>NZ_NQLZ01000009.1:0-888 GCF_002276395.1 Paenibacillus sp. 7541
TAAATTGAAAAGTTATACAAAATATCAAATAAATTACTCATTGATACGTGTTAGATGTCGTTCCCTGCGTTGACTTGCTCATGGTAATGCCTTTGTCGCCTTGATCGCTAAGGAGCATCACGCCGGTAGAGATGGGTGTCCTTTACAAATTCGGTATCTATTTATCAGCTATACTGTACTGCTGTCGGAAAGTGTCGTGCTGACATTCACTTCTTTTTCCTCCATCAAGTCATCAGAGAGTGAACCCACTTTATGGAGTTCTTGAGAAACCATTTCTTAAATCGAAACAAATTCGTAGGCCTACTGTTTTCTCAACTCGAACGCGACTATTTAACACCCCTTCGAATGGTCTTTTTACTAATTTTATAAAACATTAACACGGTATCTTGTTGAAATAAATGATCAAGAGAATAGATGTCGAGACTCACTCTACAGCCTGAGGAGCCCTTCCGGGCTCCCCTTTTATAAATTGTTTCTTAAGAAATTTTAAGTAAACACTTCTGCTAATAGCCATGATAAGTACCTTTTCCCTACTCTACGTAAAGATTAAACGAGTTACCATTAACGAATCCTCTATAGTTAAAATCTAAAATACTTCCAAGGCCATCGAAATTATCAGAAAAACTTAGCGAAACATAGTTTGAGTCATTTTCGTGTTTAGGATAAGTTTTATCAAAGACTTTACCAAATCCACCAGAACCTATAATACCATAAGCAGTTATCCTTGCTTCCACTCCAAGGCTCTGTCGTTTACTAAGGTCAGATGTCTGGACATTAATAAAACCCTCGAAAGATGTTTTAAGAGATGCCTTGGTATATTTGATATATCCAAACCCTCCTACACCACCCAATGAACCAGAAAAAGTTTCATGACCACCTTCTGACATT
>NZ_NQLZ01000010.1:0-14837 GCF_002276395.1 Paenibacillus sp. 7541
AAAATAGAAAAGTTATACAAAATATCAAAAAAGTTCTCTAAATGAACCAAACTTTATTTGATACCAATGTGTTTTTATATGTAGGGACTCAGAAAATCTTAATTGGGAGGAGAAGCAATGCAAGAAAAAAGCAAATCAATTATTCTAATTGGAATCTTAATTTGTCTTATAATGATCGCTCTTAAGCCAGGCCCCTCATTTAATAATAATGCTCCTGATTCTCCATCATACGCCAGCAAGTTAGTTGTCCAGTTAGCCGAGAACAGAATAGCTATAGTTGAAACAGAACCTAATTCTGGACTGAGTGGAGAAGTAATTGTTTTGGAGTTCAATGAGAATAGAAAGACCTTTGATCCTATTGGAAGATATAATTATCTTGACTTTTTTAGAAATCCTGAAAAATACAATTTCTGAAAAAAATGAATCTTTAAAAGACGGGACTGACCCCTGTTTGTGAGACAGGGATCAAAACACCTTTCAAGTTCTAAGCAGCCAGTTGCCGGAAATGAACCGGCGACTGGTTATTTAGTTTTGTTTGAATGCGAATTGAGTTATAGTAAGTAATGTAGTCTTGAACGGTTTGTTCGACGATTGCCGTCGTCGTACAAGTTAAACCTTCGAGATAGAACGTTTCAGACTTTAGCGTGGAATGAAACGATTCGATGGGGGCATTATCAGCGGGTGTACCCTTGCGGGACATGCTCATGGTAATGCCTTTTCCCTTTACAGCTTCTTGATACGCCACGCTGCCCTGGTCGCTATGGAGCACCGTGCCTGGCAGATCGGGTAACTGGCCCAGTGTGTCCAGCACGAATGCCGTGTCTTGCTGTCAGCTATACTGTAGGCCACAATCTCTCCATTAAACAAGTCCAAAATACTCGACAGGTATAACGTTTTTCCGCCAAACGGCAAATACGTAATATCTGTAGTTTTTGCATGGGGGCATCGGCCTCGAATTGACGCTTTAACAGGTGTTCTGCGATGTAGGCTGGTTGCCCCGTAGGTTTGCGTTTCTTCACTTTAACACGGCATTGCAGCCCCTCGTTCTGCATAATCCGCTGTACACGTTTGTGGTTAATCCTGTGCTCTCTCCGAAGCATTCCATGATCTTTCGAGTTCACGAATTTTCTCCACCATGTGATCTTTGTAGCTACTCCATAGGCGGCTTTCCAGCGACAGTAAGTGGCACGAGGAATTCCGATCCATGCACACGCTTGGCTCACACTGACGTCCCCTCGAATGGACTCCACCCACTCTACTACAATCTTCGGGCACACCTCCTTTCCATTTCCCTGTACTTTTTTAGCAGATCTAATTGTTGCTTCAAAAACCGATTCTCAGCCTTTACTTTCTCCATTTCTGAAGTATATTCAGGCCCTTTGCCCGTAGCCATACTGTTTACCCACAGGCTGCTCTAACCGATTCCATTCTCCCTTACGGTACCATCTCATCCAGGTTTCCACTTGTGTCTTATTTCGTATATTCAGTTGTTCCATGACTTCTTTTACGGGAATGCCAGCTAATCTCATTTCGATGGCTTTCATCTTCACTTCTATCGGGTAGCTTACTCTAGTTGCCAACGCAAAAACACCTCCAAGGTTGCCTCCATATCTTACGACATGGCTGCATTCTCTTGAAGGTGTTTTAATTTGTCTCACGCTATGGGGTCAGTCCCCAACGACTTTTTTAACTAATGCGTTTATTGTTATTTAATCTTTTAATTTTATGAAACCTTGAGAGCCTACTCCTCCAACTACTTCAATGCTGCCTTGTTCTTCAAGCCTTCTCAAAAGTGCTTTTAATTCTCTCATCGATATATCAAGCTTTTGGTTGTATATAGCTTCCCACAGTACTTGTATATGCACGACTCTTTTTTTAGATTGCAATGACTTAATAGTACTTAATAATGCATTTGGACCTAAAACTGTAATCGAGCTGAAAAAATTGTTTTTACTCTTAATTTTCTCCAATTCTTGTATTGTCTTATCTTTAGCATCAACAATTCTTTGAGGGGCTTCTGGTCCATCCCCCTGGTTCCCCTTAATTTTGAATTCGAGGTCATTTATGGCCTTTTGAACATCATGTTTTATCTCATCCACTTCTCTTAATTTCTCATCATTGTATTTTTCCAAAGTTTCGCTAACCTTCTGCAAGCTATTTATGTTATGAATCAATTCATTAATCTTACCAGTCAAATCTGCCGTTTGGTTAGAGTTGTCTGAAGACTGAAAGAAAAGAGTATAGCTATAATAGCTAGTGCAATGGAAGAAAGTGTTGAAGCAAAAGATAGTTTAGAATTAGCCAATGACGGATTGTCTGTATAGAGGGTGATTAAAAAGATAATCGAGAATATTAACATCAAAATCCAATAAGTAAGATCTTTTCTGTCCGGAAACTGTTTCCTTTTCAAATTAATGTTAACCCCCACTTTTTAATCTTTTCTTCATTTTGCCATAATTCAAGCTACCCTACAAGAAATAAACTACTTGCTTTGTTGTCTGCAATTTTCTTTTCTGATCTTTCTAGCATCGTCTGAACTGCGCTTTTGGTAATACCCATCTCAAGAGCCACCTGCCGCAAACTGAAGCAAAGACCAAAATGTAGAATGTAAGCTTGCTTCTCTCTCGCTTAATGTAGAAAGTGCATCCTCAATCTGAAACCGTTCAAACTCTGACAATGTTGTAGGGCTTCCGCAAGCTGCTGGCTGGGCGTATGATTGCATTCGCAGTGGATCGAAAGAAATTTCTCCTTATCTTCCTGATCGTCGGTGTATACCCCGTTTAGGGCCCGGATTACGACCTTTTTAATCCAATCAATTGCAAACTGAACATCGGATAACATACTGTTCAGCAGTTTCATTTCTACTTCATCAGTCACTTTGCTTTTTACGCTCATAAGTGTGGCTCTTGTTTTCTTATATTCCAGCAATAAATATCATTCAAAGCTTTCACCCCTCCAGACAATTTTTCTATCAGGCTTGCTTTGGAAACAATTCAGTTATTCTCATTCTTCGCTGAACTAATCTTCTTCGTTCCTTATTTTCATATAATTGGCTACACAATTTGTTGTACTTCGACATCGCCAATTCATATTTCTGATGGGCAGGGCCGATCTGCTCAAGGTACTCAGCGCCTTTGATTATATTTTCTCGCAATCGATTCTCATGATATTGAACAAGTTCATTGAATAATCCCTCGAAATGATCGTATATTTCTCCCCTCGTATTAGCTTCACAAACCCTGCTTAAAAAGTTCAAATAAGTATCAGGCTCCATTTCGCCTTTTTGATAAGCTGCCTCAACTTGCCGAATCAGCATATCTTGATATCGCGCTATAAGTTGTTCATTATCCTCGGCGTAATTCAGTGATACGCTGTGTGGTTCGGTCATAATGCAATTCCACCTTTCCGCATTTTCCGTTACGCTGCTTGGTAAAATTGACTTCCAGAATGTTTTGTTTCTCACTATTCGGATCGTAATATCCCGGTACAGAAGGGCTATAACATCGGCGTTCGTTTCTATACCTGTACTCCCCGATAAGTCTGCATTACCAGGACGTTTATCTTTGCGATCCTCTACGCCACGCACCACTTGGGACAACCCCATCACATGACAATCACATTCCTTTGCTGCTGCCCGAAGTTTCCGGCATACCCTCGCCAGTGCGCTGCCACCGTTATCGTTGATCTCGCCTTGTTCTTTAACATCCTGCAAGTAGTCCACTACTACGAAATCAAGCCCCTGTGTTCGTTTAAGTCTTCGCATTTCGTCCGCGATATAGTCTGCGGAAACCGCCCTCGTAGCGTCTATATAGAGCTTCTTTAGCTCGTCTTTGTACTTTTGCATGTTCTGGTAATGATTCGGAGCCAACCTTCCCGTTCTAAACAGTTCGAAATTAACCTGCATCAAATTGGACATCATCCGAAAGTATAACTGTTGTTTGGACATTTCGAGGGAGAACATAGCGCACTTATAACCGTTGCTTAGGCGTAGAAACATTTCAATTACGAACACAGTCTTCCCCATACTAGTCCGTGCTCCTACTACTGAAAAATCCTTCCTGTGCCAGCCCGTTGTCATTCCATCAATCGTGCTCATGCCGGTTAATAGTCCGAATGCTAAGGCGGGATCCTGGGCAACCTTTCATTACGTAGTCAACCCACTCTTCTACATCGCGTTCAGGGTCGCTGCTATCCTTACTTCCACTAGTGTTCAACTCAAAAACGGACTTTTGCAAACTCCGTAACATTTCGTCGGGGTCTTCACCCATAACGGCTGTGTCTACCACCTTCCGTGATATTTCCAGAAGCTTTTGTCGCAACAGATTCTTCTTCATCAAAGAACCCAAGACTAAAAATTCTAAACGCAAAGTTGCGCTGCCGGCTTCTGTTCTTGAGGAACTGAGGGAATATTACGCCTATAGAGTTAAAGAAAGAGACAAGCTTGGTGATGCATGGAATGGAAGAGATATTGAAGGCAGGGAATGGAACTTCGTCTTCTCACATCCGGACGGAACACCGTTTCACCATGAGCGTCCATATCTTTGGTTTAGACAGTTCATAATGAAAAATGGATTACGATATATTCGCTTCCACGATTTACGCCATACATCGGCTACGTTGCTGATTAATCAAGGAGTTCATGCTAAGATTATTTCAGAACGGCTAGGACATGGAAATATAACGACAACTATGAACATACACGGCCATGCTTTACGATCCGCTGACCAAGCAGCGGCCGATAAATTGGATTCACTGTTTTCCACACGTAAAGAAAAGAATAGCAAAAAGACACTCGGTTAATTTTGCTGAGTGTCTATTTTTGTGTAGAAATTATCACTATTTATTGGAGATTAACATGAAGTTTCACATCAAATTTCACATCATTTGCTTATACCCTCACCTGTTATATTCAGAACCAACAATCGGTTACACATCTAAAACCCTTGATATAAAAGGGGTTTTCGATCTGTATTATTCTCGAACGAGTAACGCAACACTCTCCACATGCACCGTATGTGGGAACATATCCACCGGCTGCACCTCGACGGTGCGGTAGCCGCCGTCTTCCAGAATCCGCAAATCGCGGGCCAGCGTTGAAGGGTTGCAGCTTACATACACGACCCGCTCCGGCTTCATCTGCAGGATCGTGTCCAGCAGGCGAGGGTCGCAGCCCTTGCGCGGGGGATCGACGACGATGACGTCGGCCTCGATGCCCTGCTCTTTCCACTTCGGAATGACATCCTCAGAGGCGCCGACCGCAAACTCGACATGATCCATCCCGTTCAATCTCGCATTGGCGCGGGCGTCCTCGATGGCTTCTTTTACAATTTCAACGCCATATACCTTCTTGGCATGCTGGGCCAGGAACAGCGAGATCGTGCCAATGCCGCAGTAGGCATCGATGACCGTCTCGTTGCCGGTCAGTCCGGCGTACTCCACCGTTTTGCTGTACAGGACCTCCGTCTGAACCGGATTCACTTGGTAGAAAGATCGGGCCGAAATCGCAAACTTCACATCCCCAATATAGTCATGAATGACTTCGCTTCCCCATAATACACGGGTAACATCGCCGAAGATGACATTCGTCTTGCGCGTATTCACATTCTGGCAGATGCTGACGACAGCAGGAAGCTCCTTGCGGATAGCTGCGATCCATTCATCTGCATGCGGAATCCGGTCCCCGTTCGTCACAAGGACAATCATCATCTCCTGTGTGGCAAATCCGATCTTCACCACCACATGGCGCAGCAGCCCCTTCCCGGTCTCCTCATCATATGCGGTAATGCCAAGACGTCGGCCCAGCTCCTTAATGCGGCTCACCACTTCGTCATTGTGCTCATGCTGAATGAGGCAGGCTTCCATATCGATAATGCGATGACTGCCTCTGGCATAGAAACCGCCGACAAGGCCGCCCTCCGTTACACCGATCGGAACCTGCGACTTATTGCGATAGCGCCACGGGTTGCTCATGCCAAGCGTCGGAAGAACCCGAATGCCGTCCCTTGGATCTTCTGTGGATTGAGCCCCGGCTGTCAAACTTCCTGTGGCATTCTCTCCTGCGGAGAGTTTCCCTGTGGCTTGACTCCCGGTCACTGATCCCTCTGCCGATTGGCCTACGCCTACCACTGCCTGATCCAAGCTAGCGGAATCGCCCCGTCCAGCAGCTTCCCCTGCCAAGAGTTCTGCCTGTTCCCCCTCTTCTGCCTCACCTGATACCTGCGGCTCCCGAAGCACCGTCAGCTTCCCGATCCGCTCCAGGTTGTCCACCACCAGCTGGCGCTTCCAGTCAAGCTGTGCGGTGTAGTCCATATGCTGCAGCTGGCATCCGCCGCATTGGTCATAGATCGGGCATGGGGCAGCGATCCGGCTTGGGCTCGCTTCGACCAGCTCCAGCAGTTTCGCGTAACCGTACTGTTTCTTGGTCTTGAGTACTTTGACACGGACCTTCTCTCCCGGCAGTGCTCCCTGCACGAACAAGGTATAGCCGTCGGCGCGGCCCACGCCTTCTCCGTCATGATTCATTCCGATAATATCGATGACCACTTCATCGTTCTTCGCAACCGGCAGTCCGGCAAGCGCTGCCGATGCTGCTGATGGGCTGCCGGGGCGCGCTTTGCGTCCACTGCGGTTTTTGTTCATAATGGATTGTCACTTCTTTCATTTAACTTGTTCATATGTTGCCTATTCATCAAAGGCATGATATATGATCGCCCCGAACGCGCGGGCTGTCGTTTATTCTATCGGTACTCTTGTTCTATCAGTACACTTGTTCTATCAATACCGTTATTCTATCGAACGGCCTCATATGGCCGCTGCTTTCCACTCTCACAACTGACACCCATGAACCTGGCCTTCCGGTTACACTCTCCACACCATATAACCAGCATAGCCAGATCCCGTCAAAATAAAAAGCTCCCTCAAGGGAGCCTTGCCACTACACTACTCTCCGTCCATCATTATACGGGAGCGTTGTTCCATATTCAATCTATTGCGGGCGGTCCGGGTTCCCTTGCCGCCAGTGCAATTTTCAACCTACCGCTCATACTGCCGTCCACCATCGCAATCTTCCACGACTGAACGTCCACCATGCATGCGGCAACTTCCAAGTTCACCCTCACGTATCATCATGCAAAAATACGCAGATGCTGCGGCAGAATGCGGAACGTGCCGGGCAGCACACCGCCAAACTCGCCGTCCAGGTTCAGCTGAACCTGTCCCGGAGAGACCACCTCCATATAGTCGGTGCGGAAGTGAACCACCTTCTTGTCATGCACATGCTCACCGCGCAGGGCGAGTGTAGCCACGCGGACGAACTCGGCCAGATTGCATTTGCGCAGCGCGATGACATCGAACAAGCCATCGTCGATGCTGGCTCCCGGAGCCAGCTTCTCGAAGCCGCCGACCGAGTTGCTGTTGGCGATGAGAAACAGCATGAATTCATCATGAATCGGCATATGGCCGTTGGCCTGAATCATGAGCTCCTGCGGCGCCAGGCTGACCATTTTCTCGATTCCCTTCAAATAATAAGCCAGCTGTCCGATCATCGTCTTCAGCCTGCTTGGAACCTCATAGGTCAGCTCGGTCAGCGTGCCGCCTCCGGCAATATTGATAAAATAGCGGTCATTGGCCTTCCCGACATCAATCGCCCGCGTCTGGTTTCGGATCACCAGGTCACAGTATTCCTCCCAGTTCTTCGAAATGCCAAGCGCACGTGCAAAGTCATTGGTCGTTCCTACAGGGAAGATCCCGAGCGGAGGCAAGTTATCCTTGCCCGCCATCCCGTTGATGACCTCGTTCAGCGTCCCGTCACCGCCCGCAGCGATGACAAGATCATAGCCTCGCTCTACCGCCTCGGCTGCCTCGCGCGTCGCGTCGCCCTCCCCCGTTGTTGCATGGCAGGAGGCCTCGATACCCGCACCATCCAGCCGATCCAGAATGTCGGCCAGCCTACGCTTCATTTCCTCCCGCCCGGAGGTCGGGTTATATATCAATCTTGCATTTCTCATCAAGGATACGCCACCTATTTACAAATTCAAGGATTGCAGAAGATGGACCGCCTGAGACTCCATCCACTGCGTAAGCAGCGGGTGAGGAAGCAGCGTGTGACCCGAATAGCGGCAATTAAGACCCGCGAGCCGCTCCGGTATCACCTTCTCCGTAAAGTACCCCTCACTTAAAAAAAGCGGAGCCACGATGACATCGCAGCCGCGCTCCTTCCAAAGAATGGCCTTATCCCGGACATCGCCGGGACTTAGCAGAGCATAATCCGCGTTGGTACCACTTATTTCGCTAACACGCCGGCCGAGCGAGGACATGCCCTGTTCCCAGCGTCGGCGAAAACTGCCATGCCTGCTGCCGTGACCGATAAGGAGCACAACCTCCTTCTCCGGCTGAACCGACAGCGCTTTAACTTTATCCCATACCATCAGGGCAACGTCCGGATCATCGTCCATCGGTGTGCCAAAATGAACACGAGCCTGAACCTGAAACAGGTCAAGCTCCGTCTCCAGCTCGGGAACGTCCTTCGCGCCGATCGCGTAGGCTATTTCATCCACATGTGTGCTTCCTGCCGATATAAACAGCGGAATGACCAGCAGATCGGTAACGCCCTTAGACTCCAGCGCGGTAATGCCATCTTGAATCAGCCGCCCTTCCACCAGCTCAAGATAGGAGGAATAGACCGGCATATCGAGCCGGGCTGCCAGCTTCCCGACAGCTTCGTCCACCAGCGACACCCACTTCGGCTCACGCGAGCCGTGACTGATAACCAGTACCCCCGGCTTGATGGTGCTCATTAGCGGCCTAGACGCTCCAACGTCATTTTATACCCGTCGTTCCCGTAGTTCAAACAGCGCTTCACGCGCGAAATGGTGGCCGTGCTGGCTCCGGTTTCTGCTTCAATCTGGTTGTATGTGCAACCCTTGCCCAGCATCCGCGCCACCTCTAACCGCTGGGACAGGGACTGGATTTCGTTAACGGTGCAGAGATCATCGAAAAATATGTAGCATTCCTCGATATTTTTCAGCGTCAAAATCGCCTCGAATAATTGATCAATACTTTTATCATTTAACTTCTTCAACTGCACTGGATGATCATCCCCTATTGTTACTGTGTATAACACTCGCATACTCATTGTACCCGAGCGGATACAGTCTTTTCAAGCATTAACGATTTCACGCACTGCAGGACTCCACCCGGCCAGGCAACCGCATCTCGAATCCGGCCGCCAAGGCGCATCCTGCTTCTGCCTTCATCCCCCGCAGTCCCTATAGGCGCTCGCCCGATTCAGCTCCTATCCCGCCAATTCGGGCATACGCCTAAACCCATTGTAGGCATTCATCATACAGTATAGTATCAATCAAAAAAGGAAAGTGATATCATGTCTGGTCATTCGCACTATTATCACCGACGGTCTGCTTCCACACGATCGCTCAATGAATCACTGCCATCCGAAACACCGCCATCGACGCCTTACCCGGGCATCTCTCCATACAGCGAATATCCCGAAGTAGGAGCCTCCTCGGTGTATCCTTACACCGATATTCCGGCGAGTGCCTCACCGGTTCCGGGAGCGGATACAGCCATGAACACAGCGGCTTTGGCTCCCGACAGCAGCTCGGGTGGACTGTCCAGCCTGTTCGGGGGAGGCAGCGGCAGCGGTGGCAGCGGCGGGCTGCTGTCCGGTCTTGGCATCAACAACATGAATGATGTCAAAGGCCTCATCGACCGGATGGGCGGCATTGACGGCATCATGGCTAATATCGGCAAAGTTCAGAAAATCATGCAGGGGGTACAGCAAATGGCCCCCATGATCTCCCTGCTGACCGGTGCCCTGGGCAAAAAGAAAGCCGCAACCCCGCCTGTCGCCCATACCGATCACGACGATGATGCTATCGAGTACACGGTCCGCAGACGCCGCCGCAGATCCGGCACGAAGCGAACCGGCAGCGCTGGCAAATCCTCGGGTGCAGCAAGACGCAAACGCCGGGGATAAACGGGCCTGCCAAAAAAGCGAAGCGCGTAGCTCCTCCCATTCCCGGCAGAGAGCAGCTTCCATGTTTCCACAATGCCCGCCCTTGGCAGATGCTATACCTGTTAGGGCGGGTTTCTACCTACATACCGATTACCGGCTCCAGTTCGCGGCATCCTCTGCCGCTTCCTTGTCATCGCGGTCAATCGCTTTCAGGCGGAACCAGTACGAGCCCCGAATGCCAGACCTCAGGAGCATCGAGATGCTTCCTAATAAATACAGCACCTGCGGGATCGGCCTCGTACCCGGATAAAATAAGCATATGCTCCCGGCTACAAATAACATGCCCGTGAACAGCTCGCTGATCATCATCCCGGCCTCGTACCGATTGGTCACGGTCAGCCTGCGCTTGCGTCGTAAAGACTGCCGAATCCGGCGCAGCGCCCGCAAGCGAGGCGGCGCCTCATCATATTCGTTCCTCTGATGGCTATCCGTCTGTTTGCATGATTCTTGCTTCATCAGGCTCCCCCCCTCTGGGGCCTTTACCCTTTTGCCGCCTATTTAAACCAGCCTCTGCGGACAAACAGCAGCACCATGCTGCCTGCAAGCGACAGCATCAGAAGCAGTACAAACAGGTACCCGTACCGCCACCCCAGCTCCGGCATCACCTCAAAGTTCATCCCGTAAATGCCTGCAATGAGCGTCAGCGGCATGAAGATGGTCGTAATCACGGTCAACGTTTTCATAATATTGTTCATCCGGTTGGAGTTCAGTGAGATGTAGCTGTCCCTGAGATCGGAGGTCATCTCCCGGTCAGCCTCGATCATATCAGTCAGCTTCAGCAGATGATCGTAGATATCGGAAAAATAAGCATGGTGCGCGTGCTTCTCCAAATGCTGCGAGTTCACAATCCGGTACAGCAGATCGCGCATCGGCACCACCGTTCGCCGCAGCCGGAGCAGCCTCGATCTGAGGGCAAACACCTGGTTCATCATATCCTCAATCGAATCCCGTTCTTCCCCCTGGCTCTCCAGCTCACCCAGCTCGTCCTCAATCGCAAATAAGGCCGGAAAATACTGATCCACCAGCTTGTCCATAATCGTGTACGCCGTAAAACTGGGGCCAAAACTCGCCAAACTGCCGCCTCGCGCAATCGCCGTTACACGCTCCCAGGCATCGTCCATCTCCTGCAGATGATCCTGATGGAAGGATACAATGCAGGATGGGCTGAGGAAAATATCCACCTCAACCGCTTCAAGCGTATCCGGATGCAGCGCATGCAGCACAAAAAACTGCGTCTCATCATAATAGTCCAGCTTCGGCCGCTGCAAAGTATGCAGGCAATCCTCCACCGCCAGCGGATGAAAGTGGAAGTAGGCATCCAGCAAATTCGCTTCCTCCGGTGTCGGCCCGCTGAAATCGCCCAAATCCATTCATACTCGTTCCTATCCATTTGGTCCAGCGGCAGTCCTGTGACGACTTCATGATTTTTGGTGACAGCCAGTGTACGAATCACAGTGTACGGTCTCCTTTCGGCATCGATTACACTTCATCATATCGCCAAGCAAAGAAAAAAGCCAATTCGTTCCATCGAATGGCTTTGGGGCATGTACCTCTATATAGTTCATCATTCTATATGGTCATGTAAACCTAAAAAAGAAGCTTAAATATAAGGCCTGCAAGCACCGCCGTAATCGGAATCGTAATGAACCAGGTTACCACGATACGCCCGGCAAGCGACCATTTCACCGCCGAGAACCGCTTCGCGGACCCTACGCCGAGAATCGCTGACGTGATGGCATGTGTCGTGCTGATCGGCAGATGCAGCAGCGTGGCTGTAAAAATAACCGACGCCGCCGAAAAATCGGCTGCAAACCCGTTGATGGGCTCGATTTTGAAAATTTTCGTTCCCATTGTCTTAATAATCTTCCATCCGCCAACCGATGTACCAAGCGCCATCGCGGTTGCCGCGGATATTTTAACCCACAG
Source organism: Paenibacillus sp. 7541 (assembly GCF_002276395.1). NCBI lineage: Bacteria > Bacillati > Bacillota > Bacilli > Caryophanales > Paenibacillaceae > Paenibacillus > Paenibacillus sp. 7541. Next base: position 11,960 of record NZ_NQLZ01000010.1, read on the forward strand.
CGGTACTTCCATCTCCTGCAGCTTGCCTGAGGTTACAAGCGCGAAGGTGATGATGCCCATCGCTTTCTGTGCATCATTCGTGCCGTGCGTAAAAGACTGCAGCGCCGCCGTGAAGATCTGCATCGTCCGAAAGCCTTTGTTGACCGTATGCGGGCTCCGTCTGGCAAAGATCAGTTTCAGCAGCTGCATGACGCTGTAACCTACAACAAAAGCGATAATCGGCGACAGGATAAGCGCCAGCACGATGTCCGTAAATCCGGAATAGTTCAGCTTGTCATTGCCCGCCCCAACGAATACGGCACCGGCCAAGGCGCCAATCAGCGCATGCGAGGAGGAGGACGGCAGTCCGAACCACCAGGTGACAAGATTCCATATAATCGCCGACAGCAGCGTCGCTATAACGACCTGGATTCCGTTGTCCAGATCGGCCGGATCTGCGATACTGCCGCCAATCGTTTTGGCAACACCGGTAAACATCATCGCTCCGATAAAGTTCATCGAAGCGGCAAGCAGAATCGCTGTTCTGGGCTTCAGTGCCCGGGTCGATACAGAAGTGGCAATCGCATTGGCCGTGTCATGGAATCCATTAATGAAATCGAACGCCAAAGCGAGAAAAATAACGATACCTAATACAAGCATTGTTGTTTCCATGAATTCAGGACTCCCTTACGAATTACGCATGATAATCGATTCAAGCATATTGGCTACGTCTTCGCAGGTGTCCGTCGTCGTCTCAAGGCGCTCATAAATTTCCTTGCGCTTGATCAGCTCAATCGGATCAGATACGGAGGCGAACAGGTCTTTCGTGCAGATGCGGAGCAGTTCATCCCCCTGGTTCTCCAGATCGTTCAGGCGGATCGTGTACTCCCGTATGGCCAGCAGCTTTTTCTCCGACAGAAGATGAATCGCCTTCTGAATCTCATAAGCAGACTGACGCAAAATTTCTGCAAATTGAATCATGTAATTATCCGGCTGACCCAGTTGATACATATAGAACCGGGATGCCGTCGCCTCTAGTCCGTCCATTACATCATCCATGCTGGTTGCCAGATCCATAATATCGTCGCGTTCGATCGGTGTGATAAATGTTTTGTTGAGTTCAGTGATGATCGTATGTGTGAACGAATCACACTTCGATTCATACTTCTTCATCTCATTCGCAAATTCAAGGACATCATCAAGCTTGGTCACATGCTGTGAGAAATAATCGGCGGCTTGTACGATCGTATCGGCCATATTTTCCAGTGTTTGAAAGAATATATCTTTCTTCTTTAGTCTCATGTGCTTTTTAACCCCTTTTGTGGATAATCGCCGCGAACGCAAACGGTAAGATGTCTAGACAACCTTGATTATCTTATCACATCCGATGGAAGCTGTGTATAGAAAAGAAATTTTCAGAAATCTCATTCATTATCATTCATGACATAAACAGGGTGTTAAAACAAGTGTAATTTCTGTCATAATGTGCCCGATTTGCCGCGTTTCATCCTTACGCTCCCTTACGGATTCGTAATCGTAAGATGGCTCTCAAAAGGAGGATCATTCGGAACAATATTCAAATAGGTTGTGCCTGGAACGAACGGCACCTCCTGCCCGTCCTTCACAAAACGAATGACATCGCCCGCAGCCCGGACCCATTGCCCCTTGATCGCCCGGCCATTCTGGAACAGCATTGCTTCGCCCCCGCGTTCGAGGTCGATGGCCAAACGGCCAACATCATCCAGCACTTTATGATCAGCGCCAAGCACCATCACATTCGATGCCTTGAGCTGCTCATTATCATTCAGGTCAATATGAGGGTTGCCGTTGATCGTGCGCTTGTACACGTTGGCTTCCGGGTCATATTCGTAACCGACCACATAATTTTTCAGTAAAAAGGTAAGCTCCACCTTGGCTGCTGCTTCTCCGCCTTCCGCTCCCGAAACGGCCACCGCATCCCCGGATTCCGCATTCTCCGATGGATAGAACGTGTATTCAGGAATTGGAACCTCGCTGCTGTAACCAAGCTTGTCCGCGCCTTCACGCAGCTTCTCGTCACTGGCATAGAGATTATGCGGCGCCTTCCGGGAGCTGTCCCGCCAGAAGTAGGCACCTGCGTTTCCGATTTCATCCAGGTCTGCCTTGCCCTGCTGTTGAATGATCGCATAGGCCTCCGGGCTTCCGCCGGCATGGACCAACAATCCGCCATAGCTCTCGCCCAGATCGATCAAATACGGGCGGATGCTGCGAATCGGACCGATGGTATCGATGCCGCTCTGGCTCTGATAGATGCCGACCAGTCGCGTAATTCCGCCTTCTGCCAGCACCTCGACCACGATATCCGCTTGTCCCAGACCGGACTGCGGTCTGGCCGCCGGCGCGTTGTTGATCATGACTGCAAGCGGCCGCTGCGTAACCGGCTCCTCCAATGGCATGCCTGTCAGCGGAGCTGTATAAGGTGCCTCGCCCTCTGCCGTTGCCGGCTCCTCAACCGGTGTCTCCACGGCGACCGGGATTTCCGGCTGCGACTCTTCCTTCGGATTGCTGTTGCAGGCAGACAGCAGCATAACTGCTGCGGCGGATAACAGCGCTATTTTCCAGACCGACCTTAACTTCGTTCGTGTATTGGCATTGTGACTCATCGTTCTCCCCCTAGCTTCGCACTCCCATGCGTAAGTTCAGACCCTTACTTAAACTTCAACATTCATTTAATCATAAATGACGGGCTTTGTCTGTATTGTCATAAGAAAAACCAGCGAGTTGGCTATAGTCCAAAAATAAACATTTAAAATTTTGAGTATAATGTGATTTAAATCACATATATTGTGATTTTTTTCACTTATAATGAAGGTGTAAGGAAGAGATGATCATCTGATAAACAAACAGCGCCTCACCTTTT